>CAVKOQ010000026.1:0-24449 GCA_963657995.1 bacterium | reverse complement strand
CGCAAGCTCGGCTCGGATATGGCCGACTCGGTGACCGGCGGCGGTCTGCACGGCAAAGACCTCTCCAAGGCAGATGCCAGCGTGAATATTTACGCTTTCCTCAAAGCGCAGGAAACCGGTGCGCCCGTGACGCTCTGCTGCGCCATCGGCGACGATACTGTGGACGGCAGACCGTATGTGGAGATTGTCGAAATTGCTCAAAAATACATCTCTGACCTCGGCGGCTTCGAGAAGTTTGCGGAATGGGGGCTGATATGATGAACAACAATATTGAACTGCAGGAGATGAAGCTGTCGGATCTGACGCCTTATCCGAACAATCCACGGAAGAATGATAAGGTGGTGGATGACCTTGTTGAGACCATTAAGCAGGTTGGTTACGTAAACCCAATCATAGTAGACGAAAATCACGAGATCCTGGCAGGTCATACACGATACAAGGCACTTAAAAAGCTCGGGTGGAAGACGGCGCCGGTCCTTGTGAAAAATGGATTAAATGACGAACAAAAGCGCAAATACAGAGTCCTGGACAACAAGATTGGCGAGCTCGCTGATTGGGATTTTGATATGTTGGCGCAGGAAATCGCAGACCTGGATTTCGGGGATTTAGACCTAGATTGGGGCATTGACTTTGGAGAAGAGGCGGAAGAGGTAAAGGAAGTGGGTGTCCCGGATCTTCCGGAAGAACCAACGTCAAAACTCGGTGACATTTATCAGCTCGGAAGGCATCGGCTTATGTGCGGGGACAGTACGTCCACGGAGTGCGTACAAAAGCTCATGGGGGGGCTACAGGCAGACCTTTTACTAACAGACCCTCCGTATGGTGTTGATTATACAGGTAAAACCAAAGACGCGCTTAAAATTGAGAACGATGCAAAGAGCGATGATGATTTTATTGCATTTCTTCGATCGGCGTTTGAAGCGGCTGATTCCGTGATGAAGGCTGGTGCTGTGTTTTACATCTGGCACGCCGACTCGAGAGCGTACGTTTTCAGGATGGCGTGCCAGATGGTCGGCTGGGAGGTTCGGCAGGTTCTCATTTGGGTTAAAAACGCTATGGTTCTGGGGCGGCAAGACTATCAGTGGAAACACGAACCGTGCCTTTACGGATGGAAATCCGGGGCAGGGCATTTATGGGCATCTGACCGTAAACAGACCACAGTGCTAGATTTTGACCGCCCAACCAAAAATAAGGAGCATCCGACAATGAAACCGATAGCTCTGTTTGATTATCAGATCAAGAACAACACTAAAGGCGGAGACGCCGTGCTGGATCTGTTCGCAGGAAGCGGCACAACAATTATGGCTTGCGAACAGAATGGCAGAAACGCCTTTTGTATGGAGTTTGATCCGAAATATGTTGATGCAATAATTAAACGATGGGAAGACTTCACTGGGCAAAAGGCGGTACTTTTGAATGCTGCAGACGATTCTGACAATAATTAGCCTTACCGGGAATTATCTTAATTGCAGAAAGATCCGAGCGTGTTTTGTCGTTTGGATCTTCTGCAATATAGGATGGACGGTAGTGGACATAATAAACGAGACATACAGCAGGGCGGTCCTGGATGTGGTGCAGATCTGGTTCTCGGGTTATGGATTGGTGAAATGGAAAGATAAAAATGGCAAGAACGGGTAGACCTAAAAAAGAAATAGACATAAAGCAGTTCGAAAATCTCTGTGGACTTATGTGCACAGAAGAGGAGATTGCCGGATGGTTTAACTGTTCTGTGGACACGATTGAACGATGGTGCAAGCGAGAATATAAAGTCACGTTCGCAGAGATATTCAAAAGGCTGTCATCAAAAGGAAAGCTGTCATTGCGCCGTGCGCAGTTCAGAATCGCGGAAAACGGAAACGCAACAATGGCAATATGGCTCGGGAAACAGTACCTGGGACAGTCTGACAGACCGGATGAAAACATAGATGTGGAGGATAGTGATTCTTATTTTGAGGAGGCTGGCATTTGAGCAAGAGCAAGCGGCTGCATCCGCTGTTTACACAAAAGCATAAGGACTACATGAATAAGGCGCTTTCCGCAACAATATCTGTCGCGGAGGGCGCTGTTCGTGCAGGAAAGACTGTTGACAATGTGGCAGCGTTTGCAAGGATGCTCGACCTAGGAGTTAGGGATAGAATACACTTGGCTACCGGCTCAACATCGGCTAATGCTAAGCTTAATATTGGAGATTGCAATGGTTTTGGATTGGAATATATTTTCCGCGGTAGATGTCACTGGACAAAATACAAGGGTAATGACGCGCTTGCTATTAAGGGCAAGAATAACAAAACATACATTGTTATTTTTGCCGGCGGATCTAAGGCAGACTCATACAAGAAAATCCGTGGCAACTCTTACGGAATGTGGATAGCGACAGAAATAAACCTGCACCACCCGGACACGATCAAAGAGGCAATGAATCGTCAGCTCGCTGCGGTTACACGAAGAATATTTTGGGATTTAAACCCTGGCAGTCCTGCACACTGGATATATAAGGACTTTATAGATAAGTTCCCGGAGGCTTACGGCAGTGAATACAATTACGAACATTTTACGATCCGCGACAATGCGTCGATCAGCGAGAAAAGATTTAAAGAAATTGAAGCGCAGTATGACAAGGGATCAATATGGTACAAGCGCGACATCCTCGGCATCAGGTGCAATGCGGAAGGTATTATATATGATATGTTTGATCCTGATGTTCATGTTGTACATGATTTTGCTGATACCTACGGCGATTTTATTATCAGTGCTGACTTTGGTATACAGAATGCGACAACATTTTTGTTTTGGCGGAAGGTCAAAGATTCAAAGAAATGGCGCGAAGTGGGTGTTAGCAGATACTCAGGACGAGACGAACACCGACAGAAGACAGTTTCGGAGCTTGTAGATGGGCTAGAATCAGTTAGAAAAAGCCTAGAAATAAGGCTCTCTGGCAATGAGCCGATACCTGTTAAATACGTGATTATAGACCCGTCAGCAACAGCTCTGAAGGTTGAGCTTCGAAAGCGCGGGTATAAAGTAAAAGACGCTGATAACGATGTGCTGCCCGGAATATCAGACGTGGGAACAGCTTTACATGAGCAGCTCGTTGATGTGCACGAAGATTGCAAGAGCACAATCGATGAGTTCGGGATTTATATGTGGGATCCAAAGGCCGCGGAGATGGGTGAAGATAAGCCAGTCAAAGAAAACGATCATGATATGGATGCTTTCCGATATTTTGTCCGGACGATGAAGCTGGTAAGGAAAAAAGATCAGAGAAACGAACAGTTCAAGAGCTATTATGAATAAGAATAAGCGGTTAGTGGCAACATTAGCCGCTATTTTTATGCGCAAATTGGCACAAAACTTACGCAAAAGCATATTACACTCCGGCTATCATCATGTGAAGCAAGGAGCAATATATGTATACATATCAAGACTTATTAAAAATAGGAGAGTCAGACAAGGCAAAGGCTAATTTCTGCTATCAGGCTGTGAATGAATTCAGAGGCACTAAAGAATATATCGAATCACGGGATGGCGAGGCTTATTACGCAAAGCATAATGTGACAATTGAGGAATATCAGAAGTGGCTTTATACGATGACAGGAATGAGGATTCCCGACGTTACGGGAGCAAATTACAAGCTTAAGACGCTGTTTTTTAGACGTTTGGTATCTCAACAGGTACAGTATGTCCTGGGCAATGGTCTGATTCTTGATGAGCCTGAGAAAAAGAAAAAGCTAGGCAAGAATTTTGACTTTCAGCTGCAAATGCTGGCGAAGAGAGCAATGGCTTCTGGCAGCGCATTTGGCTTCTGGAATTATGACCACCTTGAAGTGTTCGGGCTTGCAGACACTCCGTCGCAGGCAGGGTTTTGCCCGTTATACGACGAGAATACATCTGAACTAAAAGCTGGTATCCGCTTCTGGGCGCGGGTGATCGGGAATAACCTGACGCAATGGTACACGCTATACGAAGAGGATGGTTACACGGAATATAGCAAGGTAGGAGAAGAGGAATTTATAATTTCTCAGCCAAAAAAAGCATACAAGACTACTTCTGTCAGAAGCGAGGCTATGGGTATTGAGAAAGAAATAGGCATGAATTACGGCAAACTTCCGATAGTCCCTTTGTATGCTAACGATACAAGAGAATCTGAGCTTGTAGGTATAAGAGAGAGCATTGATGCCTACGACCTAATTAAATCGGGGCTTGCAAATGCTATTGATGATACCGCGGAAATATACTGGGTAATTAAGAATGCTGGGGGAATGGATGATGCGGATGTCGCTAAATTCCTGCAGCGGCTCAGAGATATGCACGGAGCATCTATAGATGATGCCGAGGGCGTGGAAGCTCATGAGGTTAATGTTCCGACAGAAGCCAGAAGGACCATGCTAGAATTGCTGCGCAAAGACATATACGAGGACTTTCAGGCGTTGGATGTCAATACCTTGTCAGCTGCTCAGAAGACGACACAAGAGATTCAAGCAGCGTATCAGGCACAAGATAATAAGTGCGCGGATTTTGAATATTTTATAATTGATTTTGTGCAGAAAATACTAGAGCTTGCAGGAATTGACGACAATCCAACATTCAACTGGAACAGAGTCATTAACCAGAACGAACAGACACAGATGATTCTTTCTGCTGCGAGCTACCTAAGTGACGAGATGATAATCAAGAAGTTGCCATTCCTTACACCTGAAGAAGCCGAACAGGTGATTGTTCAGCGGGAGCAGGAAGGTTACGGCGCATTCAATGCATGCAACAACGGCTCCGCAGAGGAAGAAGACGAGGAAGAGAAAAAGAACGGCGAGCAGGACAGCAAGGAAGAAGAGTAAACCATGGTCAGCGATTTTGTGAGCAATTACAACAACAAGGAAATAGCAGACCTTGAGCAGCGCATTCGCGCTCTATATTCTCATGCCTGCGAGGAAGTCATGCAGGATACCGACAAGCAGTGGAAGAAGATTGAGGAAGGGATCCGAGACAAGTATGAAGAATATCAAACAGGCAAGATTACACAACAGGACTATTACGCATGGGTTAACGGCAATAAGAAGCTTGCTAAAATAAAGGACCAGACAGCCGCCAATATAGCAGACAGAATGGTTGCCTCAGCTGATATTGCGTCTTCCTACATCAACGGTGTCACGCCTAACATATTTGCAGAAAATGCAAACCGAGAAGCTTACAAGCTTGAAAAAGGGCTGAAAGGCTCTGTTAGCTTCAGCTTGATTGATGATGATGCCCTGCAGAAGATAATGACCGGCAATGCAGTAGAGTTTAAAGCTAAATGGAAGGACACATTCACAGACCCGCCGAAAATCTACAACTGGACATATTCCAAGGTACAGGACTCTGTTTATATCGGCATGCTCAAGGGAGAGAGCATGAAGAAGGTAGCAGACCGCATTCAACAAGTAACGGGCAGTGACGAGGCAACAGCAATCAGGAATGCTAGAACTTCTGTTATTTCTGCATCTAATCAGGGCAAGCTGGCAACCTTTGAACGGGCAGCAAAAATGGGCATCAAGGTTAAAAAAGAGTGGGTATCTGCAAGAGATAACCGCGTCCGTGACAGTCATGCAGCACTGAATGGCATGCAGGTTGAGTGGGACAAGAAATTTCCGAACGGCTTGAAATGTCCGTGCGATCCAAGCGGACGACCTGAGGAAGTCTACAACTGCCGATGCACAATGGTCAGGGTTCCTTTTGATGAAGAAAATACAACTGAATACACAGAAGAAGAGTATCAAAAGTGGACGAAACAGAAGGAAGACGAAGGCTTACTACAGAGTATTACAAGTGCTCTGACTGTCAGAAAAACAGGAGAAACAGTAACATATAAGGGCGAAGCTGTTAATATCCTAAAAACTACGAATAAACAGCAAGCGGTGATTGACCAAGCTATTACATTATTTTCAAGTAAAGAGCAGAGGGTGCTGGTAGATTACGGTGTAAAAGTTAAGGTTGCAGATGTAGACCGAGCCTTTTACAAAAACTCGGACAGAACAGTATATTTACCTAGAAATTTTGAAAAAGGTAAGGGGGAGTTAACAGTAATACATGAGCATGCACATGCTCTGTACTATGCTATGGACTTAAAGAATGATGCAAGGTATAATTTCGTTATAAAGCAAGGACTTCCAGATATTGATGATATAATCGGTGAATATCATAAACAATTAAGCTCTGGCATCAAAGAGCCGAAATTAAAAAGTAAAAAATTTGTTACGAAATACCAAGGAAGAATATATTTACCAAATAATGCAAATGACACAACCGCATCATTGTTACGAGAATATTTTTCGGTCGGATATGAGACATATATTGATAATCCTAACGAATTAAAGAATAAGGACAATTTGTTATACGAATTTATTGAAAATCATGTTAGAGGCTAGTCATGAAAGAAAAAGAAGGTTTAGAACTTGCAGAAAAAATGCTAAAATTAAAAACACGAGATGAATCATTAAATGTAGATTCCTCAACTGTAGAATTGCTTGCAACATTTGCTAAACACGGCAACAGAATAGCACACGAAGCACTGATACATTTGTGTGTTCTTGCAACACCGGAAGATTATGACGATGATATTTGCGACTAAAGGAGTAACACCATGGCAAAAAATGACTATCCAGTAATTGTATATCAGATATTGTCATACTTGTATAAATGTCTGAAAAGCGGCGATGACGTGCAGGGAATATTACTGAACTACGACAGCCCGATGTTTGATAAAATAAATAAAAGATACTGGGAATACATCATGCATAACCTTGTGAAATACAACCTCATAGAAGGAATAATTGAGGTTAATGTAGATGGAAAGCCGATACCATACATAACATGTCTCGAAAACTGCATGATAACGCCGAAGGGAATAGAATATCTAACAGATAATTCCTTCTTGAGCAAAGCTAAGGAATTTTTAAAAGATGTTAGAGAAATAGTCCCGTTTCCGGTCTGAGGTGAAAGCATGTCATTCAAAGTAAAAAGCTACAAAGACATATTCCTAGGCGCGATGCAGGAACAGCTGGAAGCCGCATTTGAAGAATGCGGACTGGATGCGGAATATTATGCAGCGAAAGCCTGCCCGGTTGATACTGGTCGACTACGCGCTAGCATTACACACGATGTCGATGGTGTAGGCAGAGGGATCCAGATGGTCATTGGCACTAATGTTGAGTATGCTCCGTACGTCGAAAACGGAACGACCAGACAGACGGCGCAGCCGTTCATTAAGCCATCTATATCTGAGCATATAAGCCACTACCAATCAATAATAAGAAGCTACCTGAAGGGCTAAACAACATATTATCCCTCAACAGTCCAAATGGTAGCAACCATCACAGAAGAAGCACATTAAAGTGCTTCTTTTTTTAATGAAAAAATGAGACAAAACTTACATTCAAATGCTTTACCATTCAGCTAACAATGCTATTGCAGAAGAAATTGCACAAAGAAACGGAGGAATCATAGCATATGGCTGTCACAAGAAATTTTCTAAAGGGAATGGGGCTGACCGAGGAACAGGTTGGTGCAATCATCGACGAGCACGTCGATACAGTTAATTCTCTGAAAGCAGACAGAGATAGATATAAGGCGGAGGCTGAGAAGCTTCCGGAAATTCAGAAGAGAGCGGAAGAACTGGAAGCAAAGCAAGGCAAGCCTGACGAATGGAAGGAAAAATTCGAGAAAGAACACAAGGATTTTGAAGCCTTCAAAAGTGCTCAGACAGCAAAAGAAACAAGAAGTGCCAAAGAAGCGGCATACACTGCTCTTCTGAAAGAGGAAAGAATCAGTGAGAAAGCATACAAGCTAATCTTGAATGCAACCAAGATTGACGAGCTTGAGCTTGATGCAGACGGTAAGACATTAAAGGATGCAAACAATCTTAAAGAGGCTATAAAAGCAGATTATGCGGATTTTGTCACGAAAACGTCTGAAAGTGGAGCAGAAACTAAGACACCGCCGGAAAATAAGGGCGGCACATTTGAAAAAATGACCTTGTCAGAGAAGATGGCTTACGCAAACGAACATCCGAACGATGAACAGGTCAAGGCATGGCTCAAATGATGATTTTAAAAAAGAAAATTAAAGGAGCAATAACATGGGAATATTTGATTCTAAACATTTCAATTCCGAGGTATTTGGTAAATATCTCGAAACAGTTCCAAGAGTTAAACAGAACGCCTTCCTCAAAGCAGGAGTTCTCAGGAATAGAGGAGAACTTAAAAGCTTACTTGTTGACCAGGTAGGCGGCAATTACATCACAGTGCCGATGACGGGAAGAATCGGCGGAGACGTGCTGAATTATGATGGCTCAACTGATATTACTGCAACAGGTCTCGAGACATTCACACAGGGCATGATTGTAGTCGGAAGAAGCAAGGCTTGGAAAGAGAAGGATTTTACATTCGACATCACCGGAAAGAACTTCATGGACGAGATAGCAAAGCAGGTAGGTGACTACTGGGATGATGTTGACCAAGCGACAATTCTGAGCACATTAAAGGGCATTTTTGGCGTCACAACAGACGGATTTGCGACGAAGCATACTCTTGATATTTCCACGGAAGAAACAGATAACAAGGTAGGTGCTACTACGCTAAACACTGCACTTCAGCAGGCTGCGGGTGCGAACAAGAATCTGTTCTCACTTGTCGTCGTGCATTCCGCGGTTGCAACAAATCTGGAGAATCTTCAGGTGCTGACATACTGGAAAGAGACAGATGCAAATGGTGTACAGAGGGATGTGGCACTTGCTACATGGAATGGAAGAACGGTCATGATTGATGATGACGTTCCTGCAGAAGAAATAGCAGAATCAGCATCCGGCAAGAACGATGGCTATACCAAGTATACGACATATGTACTCGGTAAGGGTGCGTTCGATTATGTCGATTGCGGCGCTAAAGTTCCAAACGAACCGTACAGAAATCCACTTGCAGGCGGTGGCGAGGATATGCTTATCACTCGTCAGCGAAAGATCTTTGCTCCTAAGGGATTCAGCTTTGTGCAGCCTTCAACACCGATAGTTTCGCCAACAGCGACACAGCTTGAAACAGCGGCTCGTTGGGCACTTGTTAAGGATTCCGCGGGAACAGGATATTATCCATCTCAGGCAATTCCGTTCACAAGAATTATCTCGAGAGGCTAAGAATTACATGCGCACAAGGAAGGGAGTTAACTAGGAATGGTAGAAGAGGTTATGAGGCACTGCAAAAATTACTTTCCAGCAGGAGAGGCAGTGAGTGGAGTCTACGAGATTGTGGACGGGGGCATTGATCTGCCTTTTGTGAAGACAGGTCAGTACGTTTTCATTTCTGGTTCCTCCTTTTCTGACGGTGTTCATTTGTACCCTTGCAGCGGCTTGCGAGACGAGACGTTTCAAGGGTGCATAACGCCGTTGAATGTTCCGAAGGCATTCTTGCATCTGTGTGAAGATATTCAGGATTGGCAGGAAAAATACGGCTCTGCAACCGGCGAGGCAATGTCGCCGTTCCAAAGTGAGAGCTTTGGCGGGTACAGTTACAACAAACAGTCAGGCTGTGGCACTTGGCAGACGACGTTTGCATCAAAACTGAACGACTGGAGAAAAATATGAGTCTGATTGACAGTATGATGGAAGACTGCTGCCTAGTCGAGAAGACAAGAGTGTCTGACGGTGCAGGCGGCTTCACGACAACGTATACAGATGGAGTTCATTTTAATGCGGCAATTACGCTAGATTCATCAATAGAAGCAATGGTTGCGCAGAAGCAGGGCGTTTCATCGGTTTATACGATCACTACAAAGAAAGCCACCATCCTTGATTATCACGATATAGTCAAAAGAACGTCAGATTCGCGTCAGTTTCGCGTTACTTCAGATGGCGTGGACAAGTTTACACCTGATACGGCAGGACTCGATATAAGGCAGGTTACGGCTGAAAAATGGGAGGGAACGAATCCATGAGCACAAAGACACAAGCGCTTCAATCGTTTATGGAGAGTTTCGATATTCCGGCTTATCCGCAGAATCAGATCCCGGAAGATGTCAGCTTGCCATACTTGACGTATAGCAAGGGTTTCGATCCAGAAGGATATGCGGCAACTGTACACGTATTTTACGCGACGGAATCAGAACTTATCGCTGACAATAAAGCCGTCGAGATATGCGCTGTTATCGGTGAGGGCGGTATACAGATTCCTTGCGATGGCGGGCAGCTTTGGATAACTCTCGACAAGCCAAAGTGGTACGCATCTTATGACAACGTGGCAGACAACGAAAACCGGACGATCAAGCACAGAGTTATTAACATAAATATTTGCGATTTCACAATTTAAGAAGTTTCTAAGATAAGGGAGATATAAGGCATGAAATATACAAAAATTCCATCAGACACATTCAAGCATCTGCAGCTTAATGCTGGTGTGCTTGTTAAGTCCTTTACGCCGGCGACAGCCATTCTCGGCGCTCTGATCGGTGCCACAACGGGCGGCGTCACATTCAACGCTACTCCAACATTTGTTGATTTTGGTGATGACATTGATAACTGCCCTAAGAATATGAAAGAGCTGAAGAAGCTTGATTCATGGGAAGCTAAGATGTCAGGTACATTCATTTCGATGACTGTGGACATGGTTAAATCATTATTAGGCGCAGCAGATGTTGATACCGCTGATGCTACCAAGATCGTTCCGAGAAACGAGATTCTTGATGCAGACTTTGCGGATATATGGTGGGTTGGCGATTACTCGGATGAAAATGGCACAAATGGTGGCTACATCGCAATTCATCTGATGAATGCTCTTTCAACAGGCGGCTTCCAGATTAAGGCTTCTGACAAGGCAAAAGGTCAGTTCTCATTCGAGTACACAGCGCATTATGCGATGACCGACGATGATGGAGCGGACACTACCGATGTTGTTCCGTTCGAAATTTATGTCAAAGCTGGAACAGCCACATGAACAGCCGATGCTAACGCAGTTAGCACCCTGAGCCTTGATGACGCAGCTATTGCAACTGTTGCAGACGAAAATATACAAGACCAGGTGACAGAAGGAGCCAGTGAAGATGCCGCACAGGTTGAGGTTGACCCGGTCGAGTAACTATAAATTAACACAACAAGAAAACACATCGCATTTAAAAGGATATCGGCATAAAAAATACCGATATCCTTTTTTTAGATTGAATAAGGAGGAAATAGATACATGAGGAAATTATCTGAGTACAAGGATGGCGAAGCTCTGGAACTATTGGCAGAAATCATCGAGCCAGCAACTCTTATTATTGCAGACAAAAAAGTTTTTAAGGAATTCAAAAAAGCAAAAGTCAAAGGAATTAGCTACATTCTGAAGAAACATAAAGATCGAGTAGTTAAGATACTTGCAGCTTTAGAAGGCATTCCAGAGGAAGAATATCACTGCAACATCATCACGCTGCCCAAAGTCCTGATTGAGATCATGAATGACAAGGATTTAGTTGATTTTTTCGGCTCACAGCTTCCGGGAGTGGGAACGGGAGGATCTTCTGGATCTGCTACGGAGAATACCACGGACGAAGAGCAATAGCGTCATTCCTGCATTACTATGAATCGAAAATTGAAACCGAAGCACGGGAAGACCTAAAGCACTACTATTTTGCCGACAGCATGTATTTCAGCGGGCAGGGCAAGTACATTAATTGCAGATTGAGCGAATTGCTTAATCCTCAACCGCCAGTTGATGAGCAGGAAGTAGCAGACGAAATAGCGGAAATGCTCAAGAAAGGTGGTCTTAGCTTCGAGAAAGGAGAAAAAACCTGTGAATGTCTTTGAATTAGCGGCAATTCTAACGCTAGACAGCTCAGGATACGAGAGCGGTTTAAATTCTGCTGAAAGTAAAGCCAACTCAGCCGGAGAGAAGATATCTACTGCATTCAGCGGGATTGCTAAAATAACAGGAGCTGCACTTCTAGCCGGAGGCACGGCAGTTGGCGCGCTGGTTAAGTCAGCAGTTGAGGAATATGCCGAGTATGAGCAGCTTGTTGGCGGTATCGAGACCTTATACGGCACAGAGAACAAGACATTTGAGGATTATTCAAATTCTATAACTGCTTCTACTGAGTCTATTATGGAATTTCAAAAGGCAAATGGATTGGCAGTTGATGGCATCGCCGGACCAGAGACCCAGAAGGCGCTGCAATCGTATTATACGACGATGAGCGAGGCACCAGCGGCAATGCTTGAATCCGCGAATAATGCCTACAAAACCGCAGGATTATCCGCAAATGAATACATGGAGACGGCAACAAGTTTCGCAGCGGCTCTTGTGTCGTCCTTAGGCGGAGACACTGCTAAAGCAGCTGAAATGGCTGACATGGCGATAACCGACATGAGCGACAACGCGAACAAGATGGGTACTGACATGGCCAGCATCCAGAATGCATACAATGGCTTTGCCAAGCAAAATTACACTATGTTAGATAACCTTAAACTAGGTTATGGTGGCACAAAAGAGGAAATGCAGAGGCTTATTAACCACGCCAATGAGCTGAAAGAAGCTCAGGGTGAGTTAGGGGATCTGTCAATTGACAGCTATGCAGATATAGTTGACGCAATCCATCTTGTACAAGAGGAGATGGGTGTTACCGGGACCACAGCCGAAGAAGCGTCGATTACTATCCAAGGCTCTGTTAACTCTATGAAATCGGCGTGGAGCAATCTTGTAACAGGGCTTGCTGATGATAACGCTGATATGGGTAAGCTCATTGACAACTTATTAGAGACGATTCTTGGCTCTGTAGATGCAACAGGAGAGCGCGTGGGTGGTGTTATTAATAATATCATGCCTAGAGTCGAGACAGCTCTTGAAGGCGTAGGAGAATTGATAGAAGGACTTGCTCCAATCATTGGAGAAACCTTGCCATCACTGATGGAGAACATATTACCATCATTGATCAATGCGGCAACAAGCCTTATAGCATCATTTACCGAAGCCCTGCCTAGCTTACTAGATACTCTTGCAAGTTCGCTAGCAAGTGGGATAACAACAGTAATGACCGAGGCGGTACCAGATTTATTGCTTGCGATTCCTGATATATTCAGCTCGGTAGTTACAGCAATCGGCAGTGCCGTAAGCGATTTTGATGCTGACGACGTAGAAGAATTCACCTCCAATTTAATATACCAGTTAGGATTTAAGGTCTCGGAGCTTGCAGCCAATGTAGCAAGCGTCCTTCCGCAGCTTGCTGAGCTTGCGTCTGGCATTGTTAAAGGCATTGCAGCGGGTATTAGAGATTTAAGCGCAGACGGTACGATTTCAGATACTATCCTTACACTTTTAGGCACTGCTACAGATCTAGTAGTGATCGGACTAGACACATTAGAGAGCCTGCTAGAAATTGCACCGGAAATCATAAACGGCATTGTGGAAGGACTTAATTCTGGAGATTTGGACTTTGACGCGATTGCTAAGGGTATAAGCAACGTGATAGTCGCAGGAGCTAATGCCATTGCAGAAATCGACTGGAATGCCATGATTGAATTAGCCGGTAAGGTTGCAAGTGCGATCATAACAGCAATCGGGAATATAGATATTTCTGGATTAGGCGACGCAATTTGTAAATTCATTGAAAACGGTGGGCTAAGTGCCCTTGGGTTGTTAGCAGGGCTTACAATTTTGAAGAATATCGGCAAAAACGTGGTAAAGCAGATTGTGGCAGGAGTGACGACTGGACTTTCAACAAGCACGCTTGGTTCTGTTATATCTATGCTTCTTGGCAAAGGAGCTACAAGCGGAGCTGCGGGTGCAGGCGCGAAGGCAACAGCTGCAGGAGGCAGTATCGCCAGCAAGATCGCGAGCGGCGTATCTGCCGGGCTGAACGCGGCTCTTCCGACTATGGGAGTGGCATCATTCTTTGTAGCCCTTGCGGCGATTATTGGCGCACAGGGCGACGAAATTCACGATACAGTTGAAGGAATGCTCACTGATGTCGAAAGAGTCCAGCAGGTTAATCAGGCATTGCAAGAAGGTACAGCAATCCAGAAAGAAGTTATTGAAGCGCAGCAAACATTCACGGTTAATACTGCCAATGATGTATATGCGATTCTGTCGGCATACGAGAATCTTAGCGATGTCAGCAATGGGACATGGAGCGCGATCATTGCACAAATGACACTTGCAGGAGAAACAGGTTCAGAACAATTTGGCTACCTGCAGGACACATTAAGCGAACTTGGATTAGAGTTCGATCTAACGCGTGGTCAAATTATTGACAATACCGGGAATGTCGTCGCATCCCTTGAGGCGTTCGGTTATAGCTACGATGAGGCAAGCAAGTCAATAGTTGACTCGAGCGACAATATAGTGGCAAGCCTTACTGAAGAAGGAGAAGTTTCAATAGCGACAGCCGAGCAGATATCAACAGTAACTGCTGCCATTGACGAACAGACAGCGGCAAGAAGCAAGGCTATTCTTGCTGAAAATGAGCACAGTGTATCAATAAGCCAGCTAGCTCAGCAATATCATATAAGCTATGACGAGGCAGTACAGCTTGCCGCAATCATGAGCACTCCGCCAGACACATCCGGGACTGTAGAAGCCATGAACAGTGTGGGAAATTCCGCAGAAACTAATACCGCAAATGCTACGACAGCGTTTGAAAATATGACTGCGGACGAGTTAGCTGAAATGGATACTTTAATCACGGAATTGCCAGCAAAGTCAAGCAATGCCTTAACAAGCATGTACAATCAATACACATTCTGGGCACCAACTCTCAAACAGGGAATGGGCGATATTACCGACAGTATACTTGATAAGGTTAAGCTGTTAGCAAGCAGAATGTCGACCTGGGGCGAGACTGTAGTTAAGAATCTAAATACGGCTATCAGGGGACAGGCTCAGGCATCCTACAGCGCAGGATATGCCGTCATGCTTAAAGCTCGCAATGGCGCAGAGGCAATAAGCCTGTACAGCACGGGTATTAACGCAGGACAAGGCTTGATAAATGGCTTGAGCAGTATGTACTACAGCGTTTACAGCGCAGCCTATTCTCTAGGGCTTACAGCTAAGAGAGCAGCCAACGCCGCACTCGGGATAAATTCCCCTTCAAAAGTATTTGAGCAAATCGGTGAATACACGGACGAAGGACTTGTTAACGGTCTTATATCCGGCTATGGCGACGTAGAGAAGGCATCGAGTGACTTGGCTAATCTTGTGACCTTTGACGCAGACGCGAATGTGTCATTCGGTGCTGCCGCAAATGCACAAGCTCCAGCGTGGGCACAAGAAATTGCTGCACAATTATCTAATCTCAAGATATATCTGGACGGCAAGACGCTGGTTGGTGGCACGATTGGATATATTAACGACGAGATGGGCAGCGTAAATACATTGAATAAGAGAGGATCAGCATATGCTTAATACAATTATTGATGTTGACGGCATTGAGCACGACCTGCTTAAGGAATTTAATTTTTTTTCGCGTCGATTACAAAATGGCAAGATAGAGAGTAAGGATGAGGAAGTGGACGTTCCGTATCGGAATGGTTCATTGATCGTTAGAGCATCAAATCAGCCAGTTTTTAAAAATCGAAGCGTTCAGATGCAGTTAGTTCATGTGGGTAAGAATCCGCGTGAGGACTCATCTAATTTTGAGAATCTTGTACTTGGTAAGAAATGCAAGGTCTACATTGGAGAGCCATCGGAAATATCTGAAGACGCGACTAATCGCTATTATTGGGAAGGCTATATTGAAGTTGGAGAACTGAAGTCTAGTGGCTTGCGCTGGTATAAGAGTTTTACGCTGAACGCATACCCATACAGACTAGCAGCTGCTTTAAGCAGCAAATTAGTTTACGCGACAACATCGGGAACGAACGTGACCGTGAGAAATGGCGGCATTATAAACGTCATTCCGACGTTTACAATTATCGCTGACAACATTGCGGTCACAGTATCAGACGGGACTAATTCTTACTCATTCAGCGGCAAAGGAGACCATAAGAGCGCGAATATCATTCTTGAAGCTGGTAAGGAGACAAAATTGAAGCTTACTTCAGCATCCGGAGCCATGACGACTACTATTTCATGGAGGGAGGGAATATTCTGACATGGCATTTTCTGCAAGATTAGATAACGATACGTTCTTCTCTACAGCTCTTGATCTGGATGAATATACGCTTACATCCACGCGGCTAAACAATAGCATTACAGATGCAGGAACATTTACATTTACTATTCCGCCGTGCAATATAGCTTACAGCAAGCTAAGTGAGCTAAAGAGCATGATTGACGTGTACAGAGACGATACCTTGATGTGGTCCGGTCGCGTGTATTCAATTACAGAGCAAATGGACACACAGCTTAAGGTTATCTGCGAGGGTCTGCTGGCAATATTCAACGATTCCGTGGCTAGACCGTTCATATATAACGACACTGTCACAAACCTGATATCAGCGTTCATAGCGTCGCACAATGAACAAGTAGAGGCTGCTAAGCAGATAACGAGCGTTAACATCACGATAGAAGAGAAAGACAACACGATATATAGAGAGTTTGAAGCCTATGAAAGCACTATGACAAGGCTCAAGGACTTGCTTGCGTCCTATGGCGGGTATATGTATGTAAACAGAACTTCGGACGGGCTACAGCTTAACTGGGTCAAGGAACTTACAGATCAGTGCAGCCAGGTAATTAACTTTGGCGAGAATCTGTTAGACATAACTCAAGCAGTAGACTCTTCCGAGATCATCACCGTGTTGATTCCGCTGGGAGCCTACTTAGACGATGAGGACGGCACGAGGACAAATAACAGGCTCAATATCTCATCGGTCAACGATAACAAGGATTATCTGGTAGCACCGCAAGAGTACATAGACCGATACGGCTATATCTACGGAACTAACACATGGGACGATGTGACAGTCGCAGCGATCCTAAAGACCAAAGGCCAGACGTATCTTAACAGCAAGTGCGTAGGGCAGCTTACGATCAATGTATCAGCTGTTGACTTGAAGGACGCAGGAGAGGATGTAGAAAGTTTCATGTGCGGGCAGCTCATCAAGGTAGTGTCAGAGCCGCACGGAATCACACAGGAAAGCAACACGTGGTTCGAAGTCACAAGCCAGAGCCTAAATCTGCTTAATCCGGCTCAAAATAAAATGACTCTGGGATTGACGGTTGAAGGATATATACAGAGCCAGCTTGCCAACGCAAGAAAAAACAAAAGCGACATTTTAGGCACTGTTTCTGCTAATTATGCGACAAATGAAGCAGTTAAAAGTCAAATAAACGAGATCCATAATTATCTGACTGAGTACGAGTCGATTATTAACCAGCTGCCGGACGAGATCAAGGCAAGCGTAATTAAGACCATTACGGACACGTATGATGGACGAGTCCAGACGCTTGAGTCAGCAGTCAAATTAGTATCAGACCAATTATCTGTATATTTCGGCTCAGATGGGAAAATAAACACATGGTTTGATTTCAATGAGGAATATTTCGCTATCAGAAAAAGCAATAAGTCGATCATATCTAAGCAGACCAATGAATCACTTACTTACGAGGATGCGAACGGCAACGAGATCCTGCGGCTTGACTCTAGCGGCATCACGGCAAAGACCGCTAATGTAAGCGGACAATTAGAAATCATGAACGGTTCAACAGCTCAATGGGCAATTAGGAAAGGCGCGATCATTAACGGAAGAGCTAACCTAGATGATGTGTGGATAGGAGGTTAAAGATAGCATGGCTAATATTTCATGGAGTAAATGGATATGTCAAGGCTCAGACTGGCAGACCTCTTACGACGCATACGGCACAGTTAATATAAGCAGAGCTGCAGGCTCTGATACGGCAACAGTGACCGCTAATATCAACATGAGAACATTGGGCGGCGACGCAGCCTATTGGAGACTCTGGCTTAAGGCTGGCAGCAGCTCGTGGACATCTGTATATTTTCCGGGCAATGGGCACGGAGCAGGAGTATATAAGAATGCGAGTGCAAGCCAGACCATAGAAGTTGATGCAGGAAGCGGAAGCCTTGACGTGCAGATCCAGCTTGAAATAGTGGACGCAGCAGCCACCTCTGGCAATTATTCAGAGCTAAAGACTGTCACACTTTCGTACGATAGTAAGGGAGCAAGCACTATTGAGAGCGTTAACAATATATCACTGAACGGACAGTGCACAGTTACGTGGACACCTTATTCAAACGATTTTGCGTATTACATCAAATATCAGATTGGCAGCTGGACGCAGTGGACAGCTGCGATCACACCGCAAAGTATGTCCAAGCAGACGTACTTCTACGCAGTACCGAATATCTCATCACAGGCAGCAACAATCCTTGCACAGATACCGGACAGCGCAAGCGCAGTAATGACTGTGACTCTGTACACGTACACTTCCCCTGACGAGGACGGCAGGCTGATAGGCTCAGACTCGAAGACTTGCACAGTAAGCGTTCCGTCGCCTTACGCAGTGCCAATAACAAGCGTGAGCATTTCAGATGCTGTATCCAAAATAAGCGGGATATATCTAAAGAATATATCGAAACCGAAAGTGACGGTCATTGCATCAGAAAAGTACAGCGCAGTCCCTAAAACGGCAACAATCACAGCGTTCTCTGCGAGCAGCACGACGATCGCACAGATCACGTGCAGCCTGACTAAGCAGACGGATGAAACGTATAAGGGCGAGGCAACGCTTCCGGCAATCGCAAGCACAGGAACTATATATGTGCATACAAGCCTTGCGGACAGCCGAGGGCTGACAGATGCGCTGCAAAAGAACATTTATATTTCTGATTATGAATATCCGACCATAACTAAGTTAGACAGCTACATCAATAGAGGAACTAGCCTGGTCACAATTAACGCTGCAGGCGTAGTCCACACGATCAAGGATAGCTCAGGCGCTGAGAAGAATAGCGCGACCTACACGCTTAAGAGAACCAAGCTAAGTGACGGAACACAGACCACACTAGTAAGCGGTCAGAATGTAACGGTATCAGACTCAGGATATACGATTACATTCTCGGAGACGATCACAGACATTGAGACAGAGACCTACGAGTACAGCTTAATTATAACGGACAAGATAAGCACGACCACACAAAGCCAGAAAACAGGCGTTGTCTGCATCTCAAGACTTGCAGGCGGCAAAGGTATCAGCATCTTCAGAGAGGCAAATGAGTCCGATGAAGGTTATGTGTCGATGTGGGGCAATGGTTTCTACGTGCACAACACTAACACAGATGCCGGCGGCGGAATATCTTTAGAAATGTCCGATAGAGGTAACAAGGGTTTATATGCATGGGGTGGCGGCGACTGGGACGAACAGTGGCTTGCGTATTTCTCACAGTCTAGCGGAATGTTCCAGATACCCAACTGGCAGAATATCGGATATGAATCCAATTCCGAACCTATGTACCCAGTCACATTCTCCGAGATTGGCGCACCGCAGGTCGTAAGACCTATCCAGAAATTAACATACGCATTCGGCTCTGATTCTACCGGATATGTATATTTTTGCGTGTACGGTCATGTGGTCAACTTCTACGGAACGATTAAAGGCATGACGGCAAGTGCAGCATCACACACATGTGCCTTCACTTTACCGGAAGAATTGAGACCGTGGATGAACTATCAGCTATTTCCAGCGTACAGTCATGATGCGCCATACGCAACCAGCTGGTATTCATCGTGCTGGATTAGTAAGGCAGGAAAGATGACCATTTACAAAGACACAAGCCGAAGCATCACAGAAGTATATGTCTGCGGCACGTTCATTTCACTCGACCCTACGACAGCAGCTGCGGCAAGCATGGACTTGTCAGATTCTTCGGAAAGTGACATAGAACTAAGCTGATAATTTGAACAAGTTTGAACAAAAACAGAACAGTAACGGAATAAAAACAGAATAAAAACAGAATGGCAGCGAGAAATAAGAGAAACTGCCGGAAAGGAATTATAATAATGGAACAAAACTTACCAGAAAGCATGATAACCTTCGGGTATCTTTCTATTGAGCATAAGGAGACAATATTATGACAATGCCTAAAAAATTATACGATGTGATGAAATTTTTGATTGGGTTTATTCCGTACGTGGTTACGATCCTCTCAGGAGCGTGTATGACGTTCAGCGTTGGCGATGGCGTCACGAATAAGATCATTTTCTGTTTGGGTGCAGTGGCATCGATCTGTGATGCAGCAATCAAGGTGGCCGGCAAGCTGCATTGGAAGACTATAGCTGAAAATGGTGAGACAGAAGAGATCCCGGTTGAAGATGATACCGCGGAGGAAATTACCGGAGATACATCTGAGAGCCAGGAGAAAAGCTGATGGAATTAACGACTACACTTATTACTGTCGGCGGAGTGATTGTTTCCGCGATCATATCAGCTGTGTCATCTATGGCACTTGTTAATTGGCGCCTGGCAAGTCTTGAAAAGAAAGTAGATGAACATAATTCATGGGGTGATAAATTTTCGGAATTAACAACTGATATGGCACTCACAAGACGTGATATTGAGTACATTAAAGAAAGGCTAAACGATGGGAAAAATAGCTGATTTTATAGCAGCTCTGACGGAGCTTGGCGATGGCCGTTATCACTATTATAGAGATTCTGACGGAACAGGGATAGGTTGTTCTGATTATGTCCGAATGGCTTTAGGGCTTGCAGGTATAATTACAACAAAAGAAGCCGAGGATAGTACCTCATTGTGGGCAGCACAAAGATACAGAGTGGTATTAAGAGATACTACTAGATTTCAAGAATTGTCTGCCTCAACCACACCACAGAAAGGTGATATCATGTGGTATCACGGACATCATGTTTCAGTATGTGCAGGTGGTTCAGATGTATGGGAGGCTGCGCCTGAAAGCACACATGGCATTTGTTCAAATGGTAAGACAGGTGTTGGCTTATGGAAAAAACATAATTATAACTGCTCAGGAGGAACTCTGACTTGTATCTATAGAATCATCGACGATGAACAGGAGGAAACTGACAAAATGATTAAATCCAAAGCACTGGTACAGCAGGCAATCGATACCTGCCTTAATAAATACGGTCCGACAGCTTATAACAATACATACCCTTATAACGTAGGTAAATGGAATGGCACGCGGTGGACATTCGACTGTCTTGGGTTTGTGCATACCCACGTTAACGGATTTTCCGGGGATAAGACCAAATTAGGCGGCGGGGCTGTAATGGATGATTTTGTTAATTGCTGCACCGAGGCCGCAACACTTGCTTCGTGCACAACTTACAGTAAATTCACAGGGAAAGCGCTGAAACCGGGCGAGCTGCTACAGACAAGCACTCACGTAGGTCTTTATATCGGCGATTATGAAGTTAAAAGATCCAATGGAACCGTGGACGTGTATAATACTGCAGAGTGCACTACTTCTTGGGGCGGAGGCTGCTTGTTGAGTTGGGTTGATCCTTCAACCGGTTATCGTTACAACAAAAAGGGCGGAGTGTTCCGCAGTATTTGGAATTATCACGGCGAGCTTAGCAGAGTTGATTATTCAGACCAGGAAGAAGCTGCCGAGATAATGCCGGAACCGGAAGGGGCTGCTCCGGAAGTAGAATTAACCGCAGAGCTTGCAATTCAGACTGCTCTCGAGGTTGAGCGTCTTGAATGGGGCGTAAACCCGACAAGACGTGAAAAACTGACCGCCAAGTTTGGCACTGACGGAGCTATTATGATCCAGGATATTGTTAATAAGGCACACGAGTTAGACTGATCGGAGGTGGTTGTCACGAGCCGTCAAGTCCCTTGGAATAAGATAATACTTGAGAGATTTATTGAGCTTGGGGCTCTTACTCAGGATGAGGAAGAAGTGATCAGAACAAGGGTCGCAGGCTGGAGCCGAACAAAACAGGCTCGGGAACTTTGTATGAGTATGAGCACGATTGACCGGATCATTGCCCGGCTAAAGGTCAAATACGACCAGGTGCAGAAGTACGATCCAATCCTGCCGCCTAGAAAATTCTCTGCTGCGGAGACGTATATGGATACGCACTGATAGTTTTTCGTGAGTTATTAGAAGGTTAGACGAGAGTTTAGCCTTCTTTTTTTATGCTATATTTCGGACATCGGAGGAGGATTTATCAATGTATAACAACTTCTATGGCGGACAGCAGATAGTCCGCGTAAACGGCGAAAACGGAGCCAGAACGTATCAGATGCTGCCTAATAGCTCAGCATTACTGCTGGACGAGACAGCGCCTCTTGTATGGCTTGCTCAGACTGACGGCGCGGGATATAAGACAGTAACACCTTACAAGATTGAACCTTATACTCCGGATCCGGTGCCGGATTTTAAGGACATTTTATCAAGAATCGAAAGATTGGAGGGACGTCTGAATGAATCCAATATTACAACAGATAGCGCGACCACAGAATAATATGCTTGATATGCTGTCGGGTCTTAAACAGCAGAATCCGAACATAATCATGCAACAGATGATGCAGAATAATCCACAATTTAGATCATTCGTTCAGCAGAATCAAGGACTAAATGCCGGGCAGATTGCGCAGAAGTATGGTGTTGATATAAACAAGCTGAATAGCTTGTTAAGATAGAAAGGAGCTTTTATGGACGGTAATTATTCATTATCTGATATTGCCAGTGTGGCAGGGAATGAAGGCGGATTCGGCGGAGCTAATGCCTGGGTCCTTATTATATTGTTCGCGCTGATCTTCGGAAACGGCGGTTTTGGCTTTGGAAATGGAAATGCTCAGACAGCAAGCGCGGCTGACATTCAGAGAGCGGTTGATCTGAATAGCATTCAGGATGGTCAGGCAGGCATTGCGGCTGATGTTCAGCGAGGCATTTACGAAATCAATGGCGCAACCAAAGACGCGGCTTACAACAATCTGGGAGAGATCAGAGACGTTGGAGCGGCGGTTGCAACATCAGGAGCGAACATTGTTAATAATTTGACTGCAATGCAAGCCTTGATGCAGAATTGTTGCTGCGAAACTAAATCTGCAATCATGGAGAACAGATACCTTGATGCACAGAACACAGCCGCAATCAATGCCAACACGACAGCGGCAATGCAGAAGGTATTAGACACTATTCAGTCAGACAAGATTGCTGCTCTTACAGCTGAGGTATCAGACTTAAAGACACAGCAGATGTTCTGTGGAGTGCCGCGCATCAATCCTTACGGCTATGGAGTTTATCCATACGCTAACAGCATGGGATGCTGTGCAAACAATGCCAATATTTAAGGCAAGGCATATATACAGTGAAGGGGCGGCGTTGCTGTCCCTTTACTTTTATAAATATTATATTTTTAGTTTTGTAAAGAAAAAGGAGATTAAAAGCATGAGCAGATCAGCATTATATTCCGCTAACACTTCCGGCCAGACTCTGGCAGTTGGAGATAATATATCATTTGGAAACATAGTAAGAAGATTTGGAAATAACATAAATATGTCTGGCGGCAACGTCTCACTTCAAGGTGCCGGATATTATGGCATTGATACCGAGTTTACATTTACTGCCGGAGCTGCCGGAACAGCAGTGATCACACTGTATAAAGATGGAACAGCAATACCGGGAGCTGTAGCATCTTTTACAGTGGCAGCAGACAGTGTGTATGCTATCTCTCTTCCTGCACTGGTTAGAACATTCTGCTGCACGCAGTCGACTGTTACGGCAGTTTTAACAGGCGTTGCCGGAACTGTTAATAATGCTTCAATTAAGGTGGTGAAGGTATGAAAGCGATAGAAAAACTCGTGCATTGCATTGATGATGAAATTGAGGGCGCGAAAGAATATGCTGAAAAGGCTCTAATGTCAAAAGCTGAAGGTGATACCAATTGGTATAATCGATACAAAGAAATGGCGACAGATGAGCTTAAACATGCAGGATGGATTCATGATTATGCAGTTGCTAAGATAGATAAGCTGAAAGCGATATATACAGCTCCTACTGAGATGCAGGATGCGTGGAACAAATCACACGCAGAATACGTTGAGCGTGTAGCGTGGATCAAGCAGATGTTGACAATGTGAGGTTAATATGATCAGCAAGGACGAGATTGACAGGACAATAGAAGAATTATTGAATCAAGGAGCAAGCTATGCCGTCTGCGAAAAGCTCGCCTGCCTTTACACGGTCAGAGATCATTTAATTGACAAGCCGTCAGAAAGTAGTATATTTTGTGAATGCAGTGGCTCGGAGTTTAACGAAGCTGTATCAGGCAAGGATATAAGGTCTGTACTGGATATACTTAGCGAGCATCTATGCGCAGTTAAATGTGTGTTTCCAAAAGAATATGATGCGGTCATAAACAGGCTGAAAAATGCCTAAATTTTGAGCGTTGGTTCAAAAATGGTTCACTTGATCTCGGAAACCCGCATAAAATCAACACAAATTGTCTGACTCTTAATCAGGGTGTCCAGGGTTCGAGCCCCTGAAGGTGCATGACTTAGAAAATAGCGGAAATC
>CAVKOQ010000025.1:0-24906 GCA_963657995.1 bacterium | reverse complement strand
TATCTAGACCTGTATTCTCTCTGCCACCTCATCGCCAAGGGCCAGTCTCACTCTTCCATTTCCAATAATCAGACCATTAAACACTCGCCCCAAGACTCTTATATGGCTGCCTTCTTTTATTCCATGTTTTTCCAAATAATTCATCACATCCGAATTACCAAACATCCACTTTATCTCACAGGATTCTCCTGCCTGTACTTTTGCTAATGACTGCATACAATACCTCCTGATATTTTATAAATATATTTGTAGCTATTCGAGGCTGCATTCGCAAAATCGCCTCCATGAAGCTCTTCTTTTGCTTAATGTTTATATTTATTATAATAAATCAGTGTATTGTTAGTCAATTGCAACATTTGTTAGTTAATTGCAACTATTGTTAGTTCTATTTAACGCTTTCTTTTTCTTTATGTTCCATTGAGTGAAACAGGCGGATACATATAACAACCGCAACTACAATCGACAGATAATCTGCTGCAGGCTGTGCATAAATAACTCCATTAAGTCCAAAAATCGTATTTAAAATATAGATAAGTGGGATGAATATAAGTCCCTGGCGGCAGATCGTAAGGATAAGTGACGGAAGTGCCTTACCCATACCCTGAATCGTATTGATGCAGAGGAACAAAATACCGATAAGCGGTGCTGAAAGCTGCAGTGCCACTACCATCTGTATACCATACTGTACAACTTCTACATCGTCGATGAACACCTGGATCAATGATTTTCTCGCAAATATCATCAGTATAGTGAGAAGTGTACCCATGATAACGGAAACAACACCTGTAAATTTAAACACCGACATAAGACGTTTTTTATTTTTTGCACCATAATTATATCCAATAAGTGGCTGGATTCCCACGCAGAGACCTATCTGTAAAAGCACAACCAGCATGTTTGACTTCATCGCTACACCCATGGCTGCTACCGGAGTGTCTCCATATCCAACCAGTGCCTGATTGAGAATAATATTCGCAAAACTCATCAATATATTGTTTAGAGATGCCGGAATTCCTATAGCTGCCACACCTGTAGCGATGCCTTCGTTCATTTTGAAATATTTAAAATTAATAGAAAGTGTCGATTTTCCCTGAATAAAATAAATAACATAGTAAACGCAGGCTGCGATATTTCCTATGATGGTTGCCAGAGCCGCACCTGTAACTCCCCATCCGAGCACAACAATCATAATCGGATCAAGGACAATATTTACAATAGTTCCGAGAAGGTTTCCAATCATTGACTGTCTCGCTGCACCTTCTCCTCGTAAAATATTGGCAAAGGCGGTGGAAAACATAATAGTCGGGGCACCGGCTGCGATGATCGTCAGATACTGTTTGGCAAAATCAAAAGTATTTTCACTCGATCCTATGACGTGAAGAATACCATTCATCCCCAAAAGTGAGCCAATTGCTACCAAAATCCCAAGTCCTGCTGAACCATAACAGGCAAATGAGCTTATATGCCAGGCACGTTCTTTATGATGTTCTCCAAGAGCTCTTGATATTGCCGAACTTCCACCGATACCGAACAGATTTCCAAGAGCCATGTAAATCATAAATATCGGTGATGCGAGTGAAACTGCTGCTACCTGCAGCGGATCTTTTGTCTGTCCGATGAAAAACGTATCTGCCATATTGTATATGACAACGACCAACATGGAGATCATGGTAGGAATCGCCATGGTCGCAACCGCCCTCGGAACTGACGCTTTTTCAAATAAATCTGTATTTGCTGTCATTGCATTTTCTCCTTCTATATATAATGCTGCATTTTAGCTTTTAACAATTAACTTTATCATGATTATCGTATTTGTCAACTGTTTAAAAGGTATTATATTTACGGCTGCGGTTGAAAAATCGGGATATCTGGGATATTATTGTAACAGTGATCATTTTTCAAATGAGCGAATTAATAGTGTTTTCAAAACTAAAAACGATGGAGGATTTTATTATGTCAAATGATTATGCCGGCAAAATTGTAAGTGCCGAAACAGCTGTCAAGGCGGTACAGTCAGGTGACTGGGTTGACTATGGATTTGGTGCTGGTTTTCCTGAGCTTCTTGATCGTGCTCTTGCTAAAAGACGTGATGAGCTCAAAGATGTAAAGATTCGCGGAGGTTTGGTTATCCGCCCACACATTGAAGTGGTTGAAAGTGATCCGGAGCAGAAAGCATTTCACTACTACAGTTGGCATATCGGTGATTATGAGCGAAAACTTAAATCACGCGGTCTTTGCGAGTTTATGCCTATGATGCTGCGTTCACTTCCCGAAATGTACAGACACCATATACACGTAGATGTCGCATTTGTGCCTGTTTCTAAACCTGATGCAGATGGATATGCCGGACTGGGAATTTCCAACTATGCATGGCGTACTATCTTTGAAAACGCCCGCACTGTCATCTTTGAAATCAATGAACGTCTTCCAAGACTCCAAGGCGTAGATGGCTCGCACCGCGTTCATCTGTCTGAAGCAGATTTCATAGTTGAAGGCGAACATGAGCCTCTTCCGATACGTACTTACCGCGATCCGAGTGCTGTAGATATCGAGATCGCAAAGCGTGTAGTTGAAGAAATTCCAGACGGTGCAGTCCTTTCACTCGGTGTTGGCGGTGTGCCATTTACAGTAGCAAATATGCTTGCACAGTCTGACAAAACTGACTTAGGATGCCATACCGGCACTATCAGCGACGCATTCTTATCTCTTTATAAGGCAGGCAAACTTACCAATAAGAAGAAAGAAATTGATAACGGTTATTCCACCTGGAATCTTGCCATGGGATCACAGGAACTTTATGACTGGCTGGATGCAGAACCTGAACTTTTCTACCCGGCAGATGTAGATCACGTTCACTCTCCTTACCGCATTGGTGAGATGAAAAATGTCATCAGCATCAACGGTGGTGTTGAACTTGACCTCATGGGACAGGAAAATGCAGAATCAGCAGGCACGCGCCAGCTTTCCGGCATAGGCGGACAGATGGATTTCCTCGAAGGTGCTTTCCGCTCCGAAGGCGGAAAAGGCTTTATCTGCCTTGCTTCCACTCACAAGAAAAAGGACGGATCATTAAAGTCCAATATCGTACCGTTCGTTCCAGGCGGCAGCACCGTATCTGTACCACGTACCATGATTCAGTATGTAGCTACCGAGTACGGTATAGCAAAACTGACCGGACTTACCTTAAAAGAACGTGCAGATGCCATGATCTCTATCGCACATCCGGATTTTCGCGATGAACTGCGTCGGTATGCTGAGGAAAACTTCAAATAATAAAACTTTACACCAGTCATATAATCAAACAGCCACCAGGAATTAATTCCTGGTGGCTGTATTCAATTTCTGAAAATATTACATAATTTAAACAGCTTCGCAAAATCACCTGCAGATTACTCTGCCTCAGCAGCTCTCGCTTCTACCTCTCTCTTCTGTACATCTCCAGGTGCCTGCTCATAGCGGCTGAATTCGTATGAGAACTCTCCGATACCACCTGTCATAGAGCGAAGGTCGGTATTGTAGCCAAAGAGTTCAGACATCGGAATATCTGCCTCGATGACCTGCTTGCCATGATGATTGGAATTCATACCAAGCACGCGGCCTCTCCTGCGGTTCAAATCTCCCATGACATCGCCTGTAAATTTATCCGGCACCGTAACTTTAAGAGATGCAATCGGTTCAAGAAGAACAGGATTAGCTTCCATGAATGCTTTCTTGAATGCCAATGTAGCTGACATCTTGAATGCCATCTCGGAAGAGTCAACCGGATGATATGAACCATCAAGTAGTGTAGCTTTTACACCCACAACCGGATATCCGGCCAATGGTCCCTTCTGTACACATTCCTGAATACCCTTCTCAACTGCCGGGAAGTAGTTCTTAGGAACTGCACCGCCAAATACCTTCTCTTCAAATACATACGGTGTCTCCAAATCGCCTGATGGTTCAAATGACATCTTAACATCACCGTACTGTCCATGTCCGCCCGACTGTTTCTTATATTTGCCCTGTGCCTCTACTTTCTTTCTCAGCGTCTCACGGAATGCAAATTTCGGTTTTGAGAGAACAATATCTACCTTATACCTAGCCTGCAGTTTGCTGACAACTACCTCAAGCTGCTGATCACCGATTCCGTAAAGCAGGGTCTGACGGTTTTCAGTATCACTTACACTTCTGAGTGTCAGATCCTCTTCCATCATCTTTGACAATGCACTGGAGATCTTGTCCTCATCGCCCTTTGTCTTAGCAGCGTATGCCATATATGTATATGGTGTTGAGATCTTTGGTTTGTGATATACTATCGGAGCCGTACGAACTGCTATAGTGTCGCCTGTCTGAGTTACATTTAATTTTGCAACAGCACCGATATCTCCAGCCTTTAGTTCAGGAACTTCAATTACATCTTTTCCTCGAAGAATATATACTTTCTGAACTTTTTCTTCTGCATCTTTATTTACATTATAGATGACACTGTCAGGTTTTAATGTACCTGTACATATTTTCATCAGTGAATATTTGCCGATGAAAGGATCAACTACTGTCTTGAATACACGTGCTGACAGAGACACATCGTCGTTATACTTAGCTGTAAAACGCTCTGCTGTAGATACATCAACACCTACACACTCAAATTTATCAGGTGACGGAAAATATTTATCAATTGCCTGTAAAAGATATGCAAATCCCTGTGCATTTACACCGGACCCCATCATAACAGGAACAATGTTGCCCTCACTTACATGCTCACGAAGTGCAGTCGTGATCTCTTCCTGTGTGAATTCCTCTCCGGAGAAATATCTCTCCATATACTCCTCACTAGTCTCTGCCACTGCCTCTATGAGTGCATCTCGGATAATTCCAAGGTTCTTCTTAGTATATTCAGGAATTTCGCACTTCTCATATTCACTTAAATGAGTGAATCGGCGTCCTTCCATCTTAACTGCATTGACAAATCCGACAAATTTTTCATTTTCACGAATCGGAACCTGGAAAGGAGCTATCTTACGTCCAAATTTCTTTTCAAGTTTAAGTATGAGTTCACGGAAACTAGCCTGATCATCATCCATGTTTGTAACAAAGAACAGGCGAGGAAGTCTATATTCTTCGCAGAGTTCCCATGCCTTCTCAGTTCCTACCTCTATACCTGCCTTGCAGTTTACAACGATAACCGCTGCATCTGCTACGCTTATAGCTTCTTCTACTTCACCTACAAAATCAAAATATCCGGGAGTATCTAACAGATTGATCTTGATCGGTCCCTCTTCTCCCTGATACTCTAACGGAATCAGCGTAGTGGAGATAGAGAACTGTCTCTTGATTTCTTCTTTATCATAATCGCTGATGGTATTTCCCTCAGGAACCTTACCCATTCTGCTGGTAGTACCTGTTACCAGTGCCAGTGCTTCAGCTACCGTTGTCTTGCCGGCACCACCGTGCCCCAGTAAAACCACATTGCGGATTTGTTTAGTCCCATACACGTTCATAGTTAAGTCCTCCCGTCTATTTATTTTGATGTTTATTTCTTATTTTTCAACCTCTGTTGATATTGTACAAGAAAATAGTGAAAATTTCAAGCAAAATAACATCTTTATACAAAATTTATTCACGTTATTTTGAAAAGCTTCGAAAATAAGACCATTTCAACATTAAAATCAAGTGAAATAGTTGACGTTTTTCATATATTTTTTCACATTTCGCAAAGTCTTTTTCGCTTCAACGCGTAAAATCGTTGACAAGCCTCTCTTTCTATTCTAAAATGTAACTGTTTGGAGCTGACCTACATAATCATTCATATTTCGTCGGTTTTCTGAACAGTAAAAGACAGAAAGTGAGCGTACTTATTATGAATACTCCTATTAATGAGCTTACCGTCGGTTTCATCGGACTTGGACTCATCGGTGGATCTATCGCCAGAGGTCTTAAACGCAGTGCCCCTGAAATTCGAATCATGGCATATATGAGAACCCGTGAAAAGCTTGAAAAAGCACATGAAGATGGAATCGTTGATCTTATTTTGGACGGTGTAGATGAAAATTTAAGAAAATGCGATATAGTTTTTCTTTGCACACCGGTAGAATTTAATGAATCTTATCTCAAACAAATCCGTCCATTTTTAAAAGATGGAGCGATCGTTACGGATGTTGGGAGTACAAAAAGCAGCATCCATGAAACCGTTGCTGCTCTTGACATGGAAAGCTGCTTTGTCGGCGGACATCCTATGGCAGGATCTGAAAAAACAGGTTATGAGAGTTCCACTGATCATTTACTTGAAAATGCCTACTATATCATAACCCCGACTCCTAGGACACCCTCATCTTATACTGATCGTATGGTAGACGTAGCCAATGCCATCGGAGCCCTTCCTTTGGTGCTTGATTATCATCGTCATGATTTCATAGTCGCAGCTATAAGCCATCTGCCTCATCTTATCGCATCAAGCCTTGTCAATCTTGTACATGACTGTGACAGCGATGATCAGATGATGAAACGTCTGGCAGCAGGAGGTTTCAAGGACATTACTCGTATTGCTTCATCATCTCCTGTTATGTGGGAGCAGATCTGCATGACAAATGTAGAAAATATCACGGATGTCTTAGATCGGTATATAAACTCACTGACAGAGCTCAGAGGCCAGCTTGCCACGCACGAGTCCGGGGCTGTGTACAAACTTTTTGAATCCTCCAGAGATTACAGAAATTCATTTGCAGAAACTCCTAAGGGATCAGTTCAACCCGAATACACTTTCTCTGCAGACGTTGTGGATGAACCTGGTGCTATATCAATTATATCCTCAATTCTCTCAGGCAAGGGAATCAGCATCAAAAACATCGGCATTAGCCACAGCCGCGAACACGGTGAAGGTGCACTTAGAATCAGCTTCTATGATAAGGCATCTATGGAGGCCGCGTGGACACGTCTTAAAAAATACAATTATACTTTGTTCGCATAGAACTAGAACGTCAGATAAAAACGAAAGAATTTTTGCACCATATCATACTATACTTAGGCAGGTACAACTATGAACTCAATGAAATTTACACATACTTCTCCCCTTAAAGGCGAGGTAACTGTTCCGGGAGACAAGTCTATCTCCCACCGAAGCGTCATGTTCGGTTCCTTAGCGGATGGCTTAACCGAAATCCACGGTTTTTTACAGGGTGCCGACTGTCTCTCCACGATCTCTTGTTTTTCCAAAATGGGAATTTCGATCGAAAATCAAGGCGAAACAGTTCTCGTCCACGGTCGCGGACTTCATGGACTTAGTGCACCAAACTCAGTTTTGGACTGTGGCAACAGCGGTACTACAACCAGACTCATATCAGGCATTCTCTCAGCACAGCCATTTGACACTACTTTAACTGGTGACGAATCGATCCAAAAACGACCTATGAAACGAATCATCGATCCACTTTCCATGATGGGTGCTAAGATCGAAAGTCAAAATGGCAACGGATGTGCACCTCTTAATATCACAGGTTCAAAACTACATGGAATCCATTATAATTCTCCTGTTGCTTCTGCTCAGGTCAAATCATCAATTCTTTTGGCCGGACTTTATGCGGATGGGGAAACCAAGGTAACAGAACCATATATTTCAAGAGATCACAGTGAACGTATGCTATCTTCCTTCGGTGCTGACATTCATACTGAAGGTACTACAGCAATTCTTGAACCCGCTTCTGAACTTTATGGACAGAAGATACTCGTTCCAGGAGATATCTCATCCGCTGCATTTTTCATCGTAGCTGGACTTATAGTTCCCAACTCTGAGATTCTCATAAAAAATGTCGGAATTAACCCGACAAGAGACGGTATTTTGAAAGTTTGCGAAGCCATGAATGCCGATATAACTCTTTTAAATAAAAACACTGCATCAGGCGAACCAACTGCAGATATTCTTGTAAGGTCTGGAAATCTAATTGGAACCACCATAGAAGGTGCCATCATACCTACTCTCATCGATGAACTTCCTGTTATCGCTGCCATGGCCTGCTTTGCAAAAGGCACTACCACAATCCGCGATGCAGCAGAACTTAAGGTTAAGGAATCAAACCGTATCGCTGTGATGGTTGAAAATCTTAAAGCCATGGGAGCAGACGTGACAGAGACCGAGGACGGCATGATCATAAATGGAGGAAAACCTCTTCACGGTGCCGTCATAGACAGTAAAAAAGATCACCGCATCGCTATGACTTTTGCAGTCACTGCACTCGGAGCTTCAGGAGAAACCGAGATTTTGGACGCTGATTGCGTAAATATATCATATCCGGGATTCTACAAAGATTTAGAGCAGCTAGTAAATTAATACATTACGCTGCTTAATCAGTATAACAATGATAAATAATAAAAGAAGTGGCAGGGGCACTGATGTATGTGCCACTGTCACTTCTTTCGATTTTGTAAAATGATTTAAATAAAACTGTATTTTTACTTCACTGAAGTATTTTATTTATCCTACAGGATATTTTGTGAAATATTTATCCAGTACTTTTCTTGCAATAGGTGTCGCTACCGCACCACCTGAACCAGCTTCTTCTACCAGCACGCATATTGCAACCTTTGGCTTATCAGCCGGTGCGAATCCCACAAACCATGAATGAGTTTCTTTTCCTGTCTCAAATTCAGCAGAACCTGTCTTTCCGGCCACTGTATAAGAAGCTCCTCGCATAGCCGATCCCGTACCTATCTCCACTACCTGAGTCATAAGATCTGTCAAAAACTGGGCATCACTTGCCGACATCAAGCTTCCGTATGCTGACGGAAGAAATTTTTTGACTGTCTGACCACCGACATTTTCCAGATGGTCAATCATGTATGGTTTCATAAGTGTTCCGCCGTTGGCTATAGCAGACACAATCATAAGATTGTGAAGCGGTGTAACCTGTGTCTTTCCCTGCCCTATCGCGGTCTGAAGTTTCTCCCAGTCATCCGAGCTTGCATCTAATGAAAATGTGCTCTGATTATACGGAAGCGTATATGGAAGTGCTGAATTGTAAAGCATCTGATTAGCCAGTGTCCGGAATTTATCCGAATTTATCTGCATACCTATGTCAGCAAATGCACCATTACAGGAATTTGCAAACGCCTGAATGAGATTTTGAGTGCCGTGTGCTGTCTCATGATAACATTTGATCGTGTAATCCCCATTTTGATAATAGCCATTGCAGGTATATACATAATTCTGCCATGTGTTAGGATTTTCTTTCATATATTCCAGAACAGTCAGAATCTTAAATGTAGAACCCGGTGGGTATAATCCCTGCGACGCACGATTCACGAGTTGTGCTTTCGTATTGTCAGGTGATATCAGTTCTGACCATCTCTCATCTACCAGGTTCGCATTGAAATTCGGCTGTGAAACCATCGTAAGAATTTTTCCGGTATCAGGCTCCATAACAATAACCGCACCTCTGTTATTTCCTAAAGCATCTGAGGCAGTCTGTTGCAAATCAACATCCAGAGTCGTGATAACATTGTCGCCAATATTTTTCTGTCCCTGAAATTCATTGATTGTTTTTTCTATAAGATTGACATGTGATGAAAGAAGATAAAAATTGGCAAGAGATTCCAGACCTGTCTTCCCATTCTTACCTGAATAACCAACCGAATGAACAAACAAATAGTCATACGGATAATAACGTGTCTCAGTTCCATCATCTGCCACATTTGTCTGTGCCAGTACTGTCTTATCATTGCTCATAATCGATCCGCGTACGACGCGGTTCGACAATAGATCAAGTCTTGCATTGTAGGAACTTCCTATTACATTTTCACTTTTAAACTGAATAAACCAGCCAAAATAAACAGCCATCGCAATAAAGAGTATTGCAACTGCATATGTTATCCAAAGAATATAACGGTTTGACCGTGCTCTCGCATTTTCAGTTTTATCTTTATCATTGTTCTGATTCATCAAACCGCTGTTCCTCCTCTTCTTCATCTCGTTTTAGAATATAAAGGCCCTGTATAACACCAAACAAAATAAATGTACTCAGTATAGAACTACCTCCGTAACTAACAAGCGGCAGGGTCACACCGGTAGATGGGATAAATTTCGTCACACCACCAATTGTCAGAAAAATCTGAACAATATATTCAATTCCAAGTCCGAATGCAATTAGTTTATAGAATAATGCCTGCATACGTGTCGCAATTAACATAAATTGCATGAAACAGCCCAGACATATAAGAAGTATACAAAGTGCATATATGCCGCCAAGTTCTTCTGAAATTGCCGCAAATATAAAGTCCTTTTCAACTACGGGGATCTTCTTTGGCATTCCCTGATATAATCCCATGCCAAACCATCCACCTGTACCGATTGCAAAAAGTGCCTGTGAAACCTGATATCCTTTTCCGGCTATATCACTCCACGGATCCTGCCATGCCTCGACTCTGACGCGAACATGTGAAAAAAGTTTATATGCCATCATTGCTGCCACACAACCGCCTCCAAGACCGCCTGCCAGATATAAGCAGTTTGACGTTGCTATAAAAAGCATAAATACATAGGCCATAAAAAATATTAGTGCACTTCCAAGATCCTTTGACAGAACAAGAATAAGCACATGTGCTGCTGCCACACACGTTGTGATTGCAACATTTTTGAATTCGGTCGAGCGATAAAACATAGTAGCAATAAAAAAAACAAAGCTTATCTTGACAAACTCAGACGGCTGAAATGAAAATCCGCCTATACTGATCGATAACTGTGCACCAAAGCTCGTATTGCCTATCACGCAGACTATGAAAAGAAGCACAAGACCTATCGTCCCATATATCCATGGTATCTTTGCAAGCTGCCAAGTTCTGTCTATCACATAAGGTATTATCATGGTAATCACAGCAGCTACTGCTGTGATGATGAACTGACGTATAGACTTTTCCATGGAAATTCTGGTCAACATTATAAAACTGGTGCATAAAAGCATACACATATTGTTCAGAAGTAGTCTCGATGCATTTCTATAAATCAACCTGTATATAAGCTGATAGAGCAAAAAAAATATAAATAGTGCACCTAAAAACATCAGAGTCTTCTTCTCCTCAGTCTGCATATAAATAATTCCACCAGAAATAATAAATATCAAAAAAAGTGGTACGTTTTGAAGTCGACACAGTCCAAGTTTCGATTCATCATCAGGCAGTGAAAAAAAACGGAAATTATAATATGTATAAATCAACATCAGTAATATCATAAGATATTTGGACACTGTAGTTAAAATATTAATCAACTCGGACCTCCTATATACAATTTAATCCTCTACGTCTGTTACTCCACGCCTCTTCTGAAATGTCCCCTGGTAAACTCCATATCAAGCTCTGCCGGTTCATCTCTTAAAAAGGTATCTACGTATGCATCAAGCACTTCTTTAGTCTGTTCTTCACTTTCAGATGTAAATGACAGACGAAGCACATCAGGTTTTATAATATCTATCTGTTTTTTTTCTTTTAGAAGTGACAGCGGACTTGAATTATAAATGGTATTGTAACAAAATCTGCATTTATTTCGCACCGGAAATACCTTCTTTTTACGATCTTTTAGATACAGATATTCCGGACATTTGCTGCAGCCCTCTACAGTTTTTCTGATACACTGTGCAGTTACCATAACCGGGATCAAACCATATACAAGAAGTTCAGATCCTGTGCTTGCATTTTCAGTGCTTTCATACTCCTTTGAACATGAATTTCTGTTTCTTGCTTCCAGTTCTCTGCTATTTAGCTCCACAGGGAGTGTAAAACGCATCGTAGCGTCAGGTATCATATCGCGCACAAAACTCTCTGCCAGATGATTCATCGTATATATTCCATAATCCATGACAAGTGGTAATGATAAATTCCACTTGTGAAGAATTTCAATTTCTTCCCACGCTCTTATGACAAGTCCGTCAAATCCGGCATATTTAAGTTTTTCAAGATTTTCTTTGAAATATTTTTTTGCATGAGGTCTGAATATATGCGGTAAGCTTAAAAGGCACTGTTTGCCCATCTCATGACAGCACGATGCTAATTCATGCCAATTTTTGGCATCAAACTCAGCACTGTCAAGATAAATCGCACTTATATAAGGATTTGAAACCGCTGCTTCAAATTGAGCTGGTTGTTCTACGGAAACGTTAATCATATACGATGATCTCTTATATGTGGAAATACCTTTATCCGCACATGCAGCATCTCCGGATATACATGACTTTAACGAATCAACATTTTCGTTCCTAATGTCGCCATTTTTATTCTCACAACCAGTCAATTCACGTCTATATGGCCTGAGAATCTCATCGGTCAGCTGTTCAAAAGCAGATCTTCTAAGCTCATTTAGCTCCTGCACCGGCACAAACGGGCTTCCATCTGTATCAATCTCAAGTTGTTCAAACTTAAATGGTGTGTTTCCGGTTTTGGCAAGCTGCTTTTCAATTCTCTCTCTTGACATAGGCTGTTTCAAAGCAGTCTGTACTATCTCACCGATTCCACCCACCATGCGAATTTCACCTGTTATAGGGTCTTCATACTGAAGTGTCAGCTGCAGCGGTTCGCCCTCACAAACTCTGGCAAATCCACTGACAACTTCCTTCACTTCTGCCTCAACATAAGTCTTATCAAGATACTGATATAACTCACGATTTTCCGGTCTGAAAGCAGGTTTTTCACGACAGACCACCATATCTTTTCCGTTGTGCTCTTTGTAATATCCTAAAGTCTGGCCGCCTCTGTCAAATAAATCAAGAAGCTCTTTTCTATCTTTCTCATCTACTCTGTAACCTTTTTTCCCGTTTTTTAAATATAAATCTACATATTTACGGTACAGACGCACAACCCCGGCTGTATATCTCGGGCTCTTCATACGTCCTTCAATCTTCAGAGAATACACTCCAGCCTCCAGAATATCAGGCAAAATATCAAGCGTACACAAATCTTTTAAACTAAGCACGTATTTTGAATCACCAGGATTTAATACAGAATTATTTGGACGAAGAACATCAAATGGAAGTCTGCACGTCTGAGCACACCTTCCTCGATTTCCACTTCTACCACCGATCAGACTGCTGAAAAGACATTGTCCCGAATAGCAGTAACAGAGAGCTCCGTGAACAAAGCTCTCTATCTCTACACCTGTCTCTTTATAAATACGTCTTATCTCATCTAATGAAAGTTCGCGTGCCGTGACAATTCTCGAAGCTCCCATCCTGGTCATAAGAGCTGCCCCCTCAGGACCTGTGATCGTCATCTGAGTGCTTGCATGAACCGGTAAATCCGGAAAATGCTCACGAATATACGAAAACACTCCCATATCCTGCACGATCACGGCATCAAGTCCGGCCCGATAATACGGAAGAAGGTAATCGTATAGATCATCCATCTCATCTTCTTTAACAAGGGTATTGACCGTCATATACAACTGTCTTCCATGTAAATGTACATAATCAATCGCCTCAAGCATGCCCTTTTCATCGGGATTTTCTGCATATGCCCTGGCTCCAAAACGGCTTCCGCCCATATATACGGCATCTGCTCCTGCTGCCACAGCCGCCTTCATACTGTCAAATGATCCCGCCGGTGCCAGAATCTCAACTTTTTTCTTCATATCAATCTACCTGCTACAGACGAAGCATCGCATCTTTGAGTTCGACTGTGCCTTTTCTCTTTGGAAATGAACTGCGTTTCATATATAAATCACACTTAGATTTGAATTCCTCAGCTTGCTTTTTTGATTCCTCAGCCTGACTTTTTAATTCCTCGGCCTGACTTTTTAATTCCTCAGTCTGACTTTTTAATTCCTCAGTCTGACTTTTTAATTCCTCAGTCTGATTCCTTGATTCTTCAAGCTCTTGTTTCAAAATCTCAATCTGCTTTTTAAGTATATTCTTTTCATTCCATGAAGTTTCTGCTGCAAGACGCTGTTCATTAGTCTCCTGTTTCCAGACTTCAGCCACGTCCTTGAAATTATCTGCCTCTCTTCTCGCATCTGCAAGTTTAGCTGACGTCTCAGAAAGCTCTTTTCTTAAAAGAGCAATCTGTTCTTCGGCTTCCACCTTTACTGATTCGATCTGTCCTTCTGCTTCTTTCTTTGCTGCCTCCACCTGTTCCGCAGCCTCTTTCTTGGCTGTCTCAAGCTGTTCTGCCGCTTCTCTTCTTACAGCATCAGCAGCCTCTCTCTTTGCTATCTCAAGTTTTTCATCAAGGTCATCTGCTGCCGCCTGGGCTCTCTCCTGAATCTCTCTTCTTTCAAACTCAATCTGCTCAGCGGCTTCTCTTTTTACTGACTCTATCTGCTCAGCAGCTTCTTTTTTTGCTGCCTCTATCTGCTCGGCAGCTTCTTTTTTTGCTGCCTCCACCTGCTCAGCGGCTTCTCTTTCGGCTGACTCTATCTGCTCTTTTGCCTCTCTTTTCGCATTCTCTGCCTGCTCAAGGTACTCTGATACCATGCTGTCAATCTGGGCTTGCACATCTTTTTTAGCTTTTTCAGCCTCTTCTGATGCTTTTTTTGCAGTCTTTTTAGCCTCGGCAAGTTCCTGTTCGCTGACACTGCGTTCATTACGTAAGTTTTCAAGCTTCATCTGAGTACTGATCATCTCATGCTTCAGTCGGTATGACTCTTTCTCCATACTCTCCTTATCAGCCGCAAGTGCCCTGGCACTTTCTTTTTCTTTAAAATAGTCATCCGCAAGATTAAGATATATCATAATATTCTGATAATCTTCCGGCATTTTCGAAAAACCTGTCTGTTGTTTTATCTGAGTTATCTTCCCATTCAGATAATTGGCAACCTGCTGCACATATTCATCTGTCTCGCTGCCTCCCAGACTGTATACCTGTCCGTCTATTAAAACATCTATATATTTTTTAGCCATCGTATTCTCTTCTTTCCTGTCTGTTTTCACAGTCAAAATAATGGTTATAATCCTTTTTCATTTTCGGAAATAGCGTCATCCTTATCCCAAGTACACCCCAGATGCCTGTAAGCCGACTCGGTTGCCATCCGCCCTCTCGGTGTACGATTGATAAGCCCGTTCATGAGAAGATATGGTTCATATACGTCTTCAAGAGTACCCGCATCTTCTCCAAGAGCTGCTGCGAGCGTCTCAAGTCCTACCGGTCCTCCTGAAAATTTATCTATAATCATATGTAAAATTGCTCTGTCGTTATTATCAAGTCCTAATTTATCAACATCAAGTATATCGAGAGCAAAATCTGCCACCTCTTTCGTAATCACACCATCATACTTAACCTGTGCGAAGTCACGAACTCGTTTCAGCAGACGATTAGCAAGACGCGGTGTTCCTCTGGAACGTCTTGCTATCTCATAAGCACCAGTCTCATCAATCTTAACATTCAAAACATTTGCCGTGCGAAGTACAATAGTACATAACTCCTTCGGAGTATAAAAATCAAGCTTCTGTACAATCCCAAATCTGTCTCTCAAAGGTGCTGTCAGAAGACCTGCTCTTGTCGTCGCACCAACCAACGTAAACTTCGGCAAATCAAGGCGAATAGACCTTGCAGTTGAATCCTTTCCCAACATAATGTCTATAGCATAGTCTTCCATCGCTGGATAAAGAACCTCTTCCACCTGACGATTGAGCCTGTGGATCTCATCCACAAAAAGGACATCGCCCTCCTGAAGTCCATTTAAAATAGCTGCAATCTCACCTGGTTTTTCAATCGCCGGCCCTGAAGTCACTTTCATGCGGGTTCCCATCTCGTTGGCTATGATACCGCTAAGAGTCGTCTTTCCAAGTCCGGGCGGGCCATAAAAAAGAACGTGGTCAAGTGATTCATGGCGTGATTTGGCCGCATCTATAAATACCTTTAACGTTGATTTGATCCTCTCCTGACCGATATATTCATCTAAAATTCTGGGTCTTAAGCTGCCTTCGATTTTTTTATCTTCCTCAGTAGCTTCAGTCGTAATCGTTCTTCTGCTCATAACTCATTCCTATCTTTTATAAAAAAGCCAGATATTTCAGTGAAGCCTTAAGCACAGCCTCGGAATCCATATCTTCCTTGACTTCAACGCTTTTTACTGCTTTCAGTGCCTCAGCATTGGTATATCCGAGTGCCACCAGTGCTTCCACAGCCTCTTTCGCTGCATTTCCTGAAATATTAGTGCCAGCTGATGGCTTGACAACGCCTTCATCATCTGACAGCTGACTTAGTAAATCTTCTGCCTGAACCTTGTCCTTCAAATCCAGAATAATCCTCTGTGCTGTCTTGGCACCCACGCCTGGGGCACGTGATATAGCCTTTGCGTCTGACGTCAAGATGGCAAGACGGAGGTCCTCAGGTCTAAGAGCCGATAAGATTCCAAGAGCACCCTTGGGGCCGATGCCATTTACCATGAGTAACTGTCCAAACATCTCCAAATCCTGCCTGTTTAAAAATCCATACAGGCTTAGGTCATCCTCTCTAACCTGAAGATGTGTATATATCTTTACATTCTCTCCAATAGGCGGCAAAGCTTCAAGTACCGACACAGGGACAAATATGCCTATCCCCATCATGCCGGATTCAACCACTATGCGGTCTTTAGTTTTCTCTGCCAAAATTCCCTTTATGTATGAAATCACTGTAAAACCCTTTGCAACTGAGTATAAGATCGCAGTTACAATCCTTTCTTATAAGTCTGCAAATATGCACAAACTTTCATTTCAGTATACCATAGCAAGATTTTCATTGCAACAAAAGAGATGTTGCTTTTCATTTTACATGATTTATAATGGATGATACCAGGGTCAAACACATTTTAACCCCAACACTATATAGAAAGATGGTATTTTCCATATGATTACAATACAAAATCCGCTGAATTTTACTTCTTCATATCCACCAGAAAGACTTGGAAACATTTCTGATCTTCTTTTTTTTGATATTGAGACCACTGGATTTTCCGGTGATTATGCAGCTGTTTATCTTATAGGATGTGTATGGTACGACAAAGATTCATGGGTTCTGACACAATACTTTGCAGATACTAAAGAATCAGAAGAAGATGTGCTCGACGCTTTTTTTAAGCTAATGAATACCAAAAAAATTCTTATTCATTTTAATGGTGATGGATTTGACATACCTTTTTTGCAAAAAAGGTGTGCTTTTTACAATAAAAACTGGAATTTTGAAAATATTGAAAGTTTTGATATTTATAAGAAAATACGTCCTTTAAAGAAGTTGCTTGGTCTTGACAACCTTAAGCAGAAAAGTATTGAAAATTTCCTGGGAATATCCCGTGAAGATAAATATAATGGCGGACAGCTCATAGAAGTCTACCATGACTATCTTGAGAGTGGCGATGAATGGTTAAAACATCTCCTGATACTTCACAATGAAGATGACCTTAAAGGCATGCCACAGATTCTTCCGATTCTTGCCTATCCTGATTTTCTGACTGATGAGTTTAAATTCAATGGCATAGAAAATAAGGAAATTTCCTATGCTGACGGTTCGTGTGAGAAACACATCTTGCTTAACTATAAAAGCACCATAACACTTGTAACTGAAATCAATTTTTCAATTGATGATCTTGATTTTTATGCTGAGGGCAACCGCCTTACAGTGGATGTTCCTTTATACTGCGGTGAACTTAAACATTTTTATGAGGACTATGAAAACTATTATTATATGATCTATGAAGACTGTGCAATTCATAAAAGTGTAGGACAGTATGTAGATCGCAAGGCAAGGAAGAAAGCAACCGCCAAAACGTGCTATACAAGGGCAGACGGTCTTTTCATTCCACAGCCGACTTTCAATAACAGTGAATTAATCTGGAATGAGTGCCTTAAGTCAGAATACAAAAGCAAAAAACTTTTTGCCTCGTATTCTGAAAAGCTATTTGAAGATTCAGAAACCGCCATTATATACCTTAACAGTTATCTAAATTCGCTGTCTCTTCATTAATTATCACCATATTAATCATCGAGCTGATTTGCCGATTGAATGCATGATACTGCCAATCTTTTTCCTGTGATTTTCACATTCTTTCGCTTTTTCTCTGGCAAGCAGAGCACGAATAAATGCAAAAGTTCTCTCCTCACCCTGTTCCTTTAACATCGTGAGGAGAAATTCAAGCTGGTGCTTCGTCTTTGGATGCATAACAACAAAGTTTTTACCTTTTTCAAAATATTCAAGGGCACATGCATCAGTATAATCCTCTCCCTTATATACCTTCGATGCGGCAATTCGGTCCATAACCATCTCTATCAGATATCTAAGCGGCATCTCATTTCCAATAAGTCCCCACGATTTGTCCGGTGCAAAATCAATCCAGTATTCAAAATGATGCTTATTTCTTCCTTTGTGATGAAGCCACGCTGCAGAATATCCTCTCTCTTCTTTTTCTGCTGCATTTGGACTGCGGGTTCCCTGATAATACCTGACTCCGGTAACAAACTCTTCCCATGAATATTTTGACAAATCATGCATAATCCCCTGACGGTATAGTCCTACTGCAAAGCAGTTTTTCATGACTAAAAATTTATGTTTTGTGATTGTCATAAAATGATGATATGCGTTATATATATAATTCACGTTAACACCTCCAGTCCTTTTATCTTCATATCATTTTACCCTTCAAATTAGCGTTTTGCAACACGCTTTTTCTTTTAATTTTCTGTATTAATTCAAGCATTTATAAATGTCTGAATTTCCACAAATTTTACACAAAAACGTTTGACATCAATATAATTCTATGCTATTCTGTCAACAGGTCGTGAACAAGTGCGGCCGTTACTATTTTTTTATTTTTTTTGGAGGTATCATATGAACAGAGGTACTGTAAAGTGGTTCAACAACCAGAAGGGTTACGGATTTATCTGCGATGAGCAGGGCAACGATGTATTCGTTCACTACTCCGGACTGAACATGGAAGGCTTCAAGTCTCTTGAGGAAGGTGCTCAGGTAGAGTTCGAAGTTGTTAACGGTGCTAAGGGACCGCAGGCTACTAACGTAACCAAGCTTTAATCATCAACTTTCCAGTGTACCTGTTTTCCAAATATGTTTGATATATATTTTGCGAATACGTTATATTGATCTAAGTAAAGTGATTATGAAAAGGGATACTGCTTTTGCAGTATCCCTTTTTTCTAAGGCACATTCTTTGTTCTTTTCTTTATTTGCGTGCTTTCTCGTACAGAGTTCTAAGCTCATCTACACTAAATTCATAATGTTTATTGCAAAACTGACAGTTAACTTCTATACTCTTTCCTTCATCAATCATCTCCTGCAGTTCTTTTCCACCTATACTGATAAGTGCTTTCTCCACACGGTTCTTAGTGCAGTTGCAGCTAAACTGTATCGGCATCTTTCCTAAAATCTCAAGGCCAAACTGTCCAAGAATTAGATCGAGTATATCTTCCGGTGTCATGCCCTTATTTAACATAGTTGTTATCGGTTCCAATGAAGCGATAGTCTTCTCCAGTGCAGAAATCACCTCTTCACTGGCTCCCGGCATCAGCTGGATGATAAAACCGCCTGCCTGACGTACGGTATTTTCCTTATTCATAAGCACGCCAAGTGCAACTGAAGAAGGCGTTTGTTCTGATGTTGCATAATAATATGTCAGATCCTCAGCAATCTCTCCGGTTACAAGAATTGTCTGTCCGACATACGGCTCCTTAAGGCCTATATCCTGAATAACACTTAGCACACCGATTCCGAGTGCACCACCCACGTCAAGTTTTCCCTTGTCATTTGGAGGAAGCATAACTTCCGGATGAAATGCATATCCCTTAACATTGCCGTTCTTGTCAGCAGTTACGGTCAATCCGCCTATAGGACCATCCCCCTCAATACGTATGGTTAAAAGGTCACTGTCTGCCTTCATCATTGAACCCATCATGACACCCGCTGTCATGAGACGGCCGAGGGCAGCAGTCGCTACAGGACTTGTGTTATGTGCCTGTCTTGCAGCCTCTGTAAGGTTTTTGGATGTGGCTGCAAATGCACGAATCTGTCCGTCTGCTGCAGTAGCACGAAGCATGTAATCTTCCATATTTCCTGCTTTTATCTTTTCCATCAATTTATACTCCTTTTCCATGTTCTTTTGCAATCACATAGATACGATCGCTGTCTTTTCTCGGTTCATTCTCAGTAAATGCATCATATACATCTACAAACTCCATACCAGCTTCTGCGATTGCCTTTTTTATCTCATCTAATGACCATGCACGTTCAAAATGTGTCTCATGATAACGTCTGTAAAGTTCGTCCTCTTCGCGAATAAAAAGCGTCAGATCATATGAATTGATCTTCTCCTCCTCATCATACTCGTTTTCCCAGATAAAACTTCCATCATCTCGCACTTCCGATATAGTTTCATCTCCCATGGCCTTAAATTTTGCCTCTGTGTTTAAATCAAAAATAAACATACCCTTTGGATCCAGATAATTATTTACCAAGGAAAATACCTGCACCAGATCTTCATATTCAAGAATATAATTAAGTGAATCGCAGATACTTACGACTGCTCTTACTGTCCCATACAACTCAAATTCACGCATATCCTGAAGAAGATAAAGTATCGGAAGTCCTGATAACGCTCTTTTTTCGATCGCTTCCTGCAACATATCCTCCGACACATCGACACCGATCATATCATAGCCTTCTTTAGCCAGAAGTTCTGTAAGCGTACCTGTTCCGCAGCCGAGATCCAGCAAAATTCCGTCATCAATCCCATATTTTCTTAAAAGTGAAATCAGATAGCTGCACCAGTCGGCATATGGAATATTGTCCATAAACATGTCATATACTTTGGCAAAGCTTGTGTAAGCATCCATTTAAATCTCCTCCTGTGATCTATCTGTTCTAATACATCGTGCCCAGTGTGTATTTGTAAAATGTACTGCCTCTGGCGACAGATGCGCACACGTGCAATCCTTTGCCCTATTCGGACATCTGTCATAAAACACACATTTTTCTCCTGCAGAAGTTTTTTCATCCTTATCTAAATCAGATTCAGATGTCGCACATTCTTTAGCTGAATTATCTGAAAATGCCTTTTCACCGATCGCCGCTTTAAGAAGTAATTTGGTATATGGATGCACCGGTTTCTCATAGACTTCCTCGGACAGTCCTTCTTCAACTATCACGCCTTTATAAATTACCATAACACGGCTGCATATTCCACGCACGACATTCAAATCATGGGAAATGAACAGAATTGTCATCTTTTTTTCTTCGTGAAGTTTCAAAAGAAGTTTCAAAATCTGCGACTGGACAGTCACATCAAGTGCCGAAACCGGCTCGTCTGCTATGATAAGGCGTGGATCCATGAGAAGTGCCACACCGATGCTTATTCTCTGTTTCTGTCCTCCTGAAAGTTCTCTTGGATGACGTGAAATATATGATTTATCAAGTCCTACATTTTCGAGCATCTCGCCCACAATTCTTTGACGTTCTGCCTTGTTATTAATTCCACGAAGTCTTAACGGCTCCTCCATAATCCATCCTATGGTTCTGGCCGGGTTGAGCGAACCGGCGGGGTCCTGAAAGACCATCTGAGGATTAACACCCTTTTTAACATTTACACTTCCGGTATAATTGTCATGAAGCCCCAGAATCGTCTTACAAAGCGTAGATTTGCCGCATCCGCTCTCACCTACGATTCCCACAATCTCGCCTTCTTTTGCTGACAGGTTTAGATCATGAATAACATGTTTCTTTCCTTTTTTTCTAAACAACCCACCGCGTATATCGTAAAATACGTTCAAATTATCAAGATGAAGTATCTCCTCACCCATGCACTCTTCTTTATTTCCCTCAGGTATAGAAGCAACCAGATGTCTGGTATACTCGTGCTTTGGATGTAAAAGCACCTCTTCTGTCTTGCCTTCTTCTACAATTCTGCCATTGTAAACTACGATGACACGACTGCAAAGTGCACGCACAACATTCAGATCATGTGAAATAAAAAGAATTGAAGTTCCCTTTGTACGATGAATATCACGCAAAAGTTCCAGAATCTGAGCCTGAACCACGCAGTCAAGAGCTGTCGTCGGCTCGTCCGCAATCAAAAGATCCGGTTCATTGATCATAGCCTGTGCAATCATCACTCGCTGACGCATACCGCCTGAAAGTTCGTGCGGATATTTGCTGCAAAGTCCTTCCGGATCCGGTAATCCAACCTCAGAAAGTGCCTTAACTACTCTTTCATGAACCTTTCCGTTCCTAAGTTTTGTATGAATCTTTAAGCTTTCGCCCACTTGATGCTCTATTTTAAGGACAGGGTTAAGCGATGTCATCGGTTCCTGAAAGACCATAGCCATCTTGTTTCCACATAGCTGTCTGCGTTTTTCAGGTCTCATAGCCAAGAGGTCCTCGCCCTGAAAGCACATCGTGCCTGAGGCAATCACGGCATCTTTTGGAAGTAGTCCCATAAGTGCCAGTGCACTCATGGATTTTCCCGATCCGGATTCTCCGACTACTCCGACAATCTCTCCCTTTTCAATTGAAAAGCTGATTCCTTTGACTGCCTCAAATGTCGAATTTCCTTCCGGAAAATGGATTGACAGATCGTTTATGTCAACCAATGGTTCCATCTTTTCTCCTCCTACTGCTGCATAGAGCGTAGTCCCTCGCTCATCAAGCTAAATCCAAGAATAATAAGTATAATCGTTATACCAGGGCCTAAAGCATACCATGGTGCATTGAAAAGATACGACTGTGCCTCATAAAGCATTCTTCCAAGACTTGGCTCAGGCGGCTGAATACCAAGACCTAGATAACTCATACTTGCCTCCGCAAGTACTGCATTGTTAAATCCAATCGCAGCAGCCGTAAGCAAACTCACCGCAGCATTGGGAAGAATATGCAAGAAAATAATCCGTATATGTCCGGCACCCAAAATTCTTGCACTTTTTACAAAGTCCAGTTCACGGCATCTTATAACCTCACTGCGCACGATCCTTGCAAAACTGGGAATAAATAAAATCCCAAGTGCCAGTATGATATTATATCGTCCGGCTCCCATAAGACTTATGAAAATAAGTGCCAGAAGAATACTTGGAAATGATAAAAGTATATCATTAAAGCGCATAATCAGATTATCAAAAAAACCGCCAAAATAACCTGTCAGTGCTCCTACGATCGTACCAAATACGCAGCCTATAAGTACCGTGCAGACAGCAACAAAGAAAGTGCTTCCACTTCCCGCCATCACACGGCTTAATATGTCTCGTCCAAAATTATCCGTTCCCATCGGATGGGCAGGGCATGGTGCCAGATTAACTGCCATAGAATTCATCGCAGTTGTCCCGTATGGTGTCCAGAACTGGCCAACCAGGGCAACCGCAAGAAAAAACAGCGTGATTGCACTACCTATTATCAGATTGTAATTTCTTCGTTTCATCTATTTTTCCTCTATCTTTCAGCAGTTCTCACTCTTGGATCAAGCACCTGATAAATCATGTCTACTGCAAAATTTATAAGGACCACCACAGATGTAATATAGAGAACTATTGCCTGAACCACAGGATAGTCTCTGTTGGAGATTGAACTAATCAAAAGACGTCCTATACCAGGCACACTGAATACCTGTTCCGCAACAATACTTCCCGCAAGAATCTCCGCTATGACCATTGCAAAAAATGTAACTACCGGAATCATCGCATTTTTTAGTACATGACCATATAAAACTGCGGTATCTGTATTGCCCCTGCTATATGCTGTTCTGACATACTCCCTTCCCATCTCGGTAAGAATCGAACTTCTTAAAAACTTTACAACCATCGCAATTTTCGGAAGTGCCACTGCAATAGCCGGAAATATAAGATACTCCGCAGATTTTATGATATTTTCCGACGGACTGATAAAATTGCCAGGCTGAAAGAAATGCAAAATCAGTCCAAAAACATATGTCAAAATCATACCAAGAAAAAATGACGGAACTGCCATCAAAATCTGCGTCAGGTAATTGGTCAGTATGTCTATCCATTTTCCTGCATATCTTGCACTTAATATACCGAGCGGAATTGATATAACCGTGATAATAAGCAATGATATAACCGCCAAAAGTACAGTAACCGGGAGTCTCTGTGCTAAAAGTGATCTGACAGATGTTCCCTCATATCTATATGAATCTCCAAAATCACCGTGAAGTGCATTCACTGCCCACCTTGCATACTGCTCTAAAATAGGATCGTTGAGTCCCATCTCGTCCCTTGCCCGCTCTAACTGTTCCTCGGTGGCATCCTTTCCAAGTCTTGAAAGTGCAGCATCACCAGGAATGACAGAAAAAGCGGTAAACGTAAGGAAGGATATGACCAACAATGTGATAATGAGAGTTATCAGTTTTTTTATAAAGAATTTCATAATTCCCTCCTGCGTTTACCGCTTGTTATTCTATTTTAATTTTCTACCTGATAAAGCAGTGACATATCTTCTGCCGCTGTCGGGTAGAATGTATATCCGCCAAATTTCTTGCTGACAGCAACGAGGTTCGCCGGATCTTCGATATAAACAGCAGCAGCATCTTCTGCAAGAATCATCTGTGCTTTTTTATAATTCTCAACCTTAGTATCATCATCTACAGTTGTATAGGCTGCATTAAACACGTCATCATATTCTGTATTAGAATAATGCATGAAATTCTTTGCATCATCTGTCACGTATTTCTTAAGCCAGTCACTAGGTGCCAGTGTTCCGTCAAAGCCGATGACAGTTGCCTGGAATTTACCACCTTTATATACGTCCTGCAGCCATGTGCTCCACTCAACCTGGTTAAGTGTTACATTGACACCAACCTGAGAAAGCTCATCTGCAATGATCTGTGCTGTATCTACATGCTGGCTGTATGCACTCGGAACTGTGATCTCAAGATCAAATCCGTCAGCATATCCCGCGTCTGACAAAAGCTCTTTTGCTTTTTCTGGATCATAGCTATATACAGTCTCTGTCTCCGGCTCATAGTACTTGGAC
>CAVKOQ010000024.1:0-25954 GCA_963657995.1 bacterium | reverse complement strand
CCGAACGGTACGTACGGTGCTGTGAGAGGACGGCGGTTAGTCACCGCCTCCTACTTGATCGTTCCGCAGGAACGCGCAGCCTCACGAAGTGAGTTCTCATAAGGGGTTGGGATATCCCAACAAGCAAGAAGTTTCCGGGACTTGGCCAAGGAAACACTGCTTGCCAATTAGCGAGAACAGACCATAAATGACGTTGGAAGTTTATATACGAATTGATTTTATTCGATGTTGAGATTATACTATTATCAGAATATTGATTGCTTTTCATATAAAGATGGAGAGACAAAGTTATGGAATACTTATCAATCAGTCAGGTGGCAAAAAAATGGGAACTTTCCGCAAGAAGAATTAACGTTTTATGTTCGGAGGGAAGAATTCCCGGTGCAACAAAAATTGGATCATATTGGGCGATTCCGGTAGATGCGAAAAAACCGGCTGATGCGAGAATAAAGAGCGGCCGCTATGTGAAAACGAAAGAAAAAACAAGGAAGGAGTCGTAACACTGGCTGCGATCAAGGACTTAATTAGCCAGATTCAGGATTCGCAAAAGATTAGTACAAAGCGACGATTAGTAAAAAGAACGTTTTCGTGTATGAAAGGATTTTAGTATGGAAATAAAAGACATAGAGAAAGCATTATCAGATGCGCTGCAGGCTCCGGAAGATGAGAACGCAAGAAATAGATACTGTTCTTCCGTGGCAGATTATTTGAAAGGCAAGAAGTCCTCCGTGGAGATCATCTCGATAGTGATACGCGGAATTGAGCTTGATCACGCTGCTAATTATTTTGATTTCCTAGAAGGTGCATCAAAGAACGAGCTTCAGAGCATATGGAAACAAATACGACAGAGCAAGGCATTGAAGGAAGGAAAGAAAACTCATTCACTAATGTTTCTTAGTTGTATGCTGCCCCTGTCCTTTATGAAGGTGGGAAATATGGAAAGCCTTTGTGGAAACATTATAACCACAATAGTTGGAATGATTTCTCCTGAAAAAGGTTCTCTTTCAGTAAAGGTATATGGACCAATTATTTGCGATTGTTTTTTAGATGATCTCAATCCAAAGGTTACGCTCCCTAGTTGGGAATCCGTAAAGGTATCAGAGAAAACTTGCCAGCAATTTGCAGAAATATTGCTTAAAGCAACCGATGGAGAAAAGGCAGATCAATATAAAACTGTCCGCTTATGGGCAAAGAAGAAAGAAATTGAAGCAAAGATACCTAAGAGCAGAATAGAGGATCTAACAGCAATCGTAGACCACTACAAAGCTGTTGAAAAACAGCTTCGCGATGAGGTGTACGAGGAAGCAAGATTACAGAATGACATTGTGAAACTTCATGGAGATATAGATGAGTTACAGGGAGAAAAAAGAACCCTGGAAGAGCAGATCCGAATGCTTACAGCGAATATAGCTGAGAAACAACAGCAGCTAGATAAAGCTGAAAAGGAAGTTGGAGAGAGGGCTGCAATCAATGAAGCCTTTGGCGCTTTAAAGAGGAATGATGAAAGCGCATTGCTTCAGGATATTGCGAATGATCTTAAGGCTGAGTACCAAGACTTTGTTGAAACTGTATCGGATCAAATGGACAAGACTCTTGGGGAAATTTACAGGGAAAAGCTGAAGAATATCTTTAAAATCTTGGGGAAAAAAGGCATAAAGATGGGGTGACGATATGGCAAACTATTTCGGAATTGACTTTGGAACTACGAACAGCGCAGTCGTTGTCATAGCGGCCATTGATGGGAAACGAATAGGTGATGCTCAGAAGATCGGAGAGGATGAAAGGCATCCTTTACCGTCTTTTGTGGCAATCAATAAGACGACCGGTGAAGTAAAAACCGGCTTGGCTGCCAAAAGAAGCATTTCTGATTCAGATGAGTATCAGGTGTTCTCTTCCATAAAAACGGTAATTGATGAAGATCAGAGCTGGAAGATCGCAGGAAGAACGTGGACACAGATTGATATCGCTGCCGAGCTGTTTAAAGCGCTCAAGCAGAATGTATGCGAGAAAACAGGTGGCGTCATGAACTTGGACGAGGCTGTTGTGGCCGTGCCAGTTGGGTTCTCCGCAAAAAAGAAAAACAATATTCGCAAGGCTGCCAAAAAGGCTGGGATTAAGGTTTCCATGTTCATAAGCGAACCGACATCCGCATACTGTAGCCGTTTGGATCAGATGAAGAAGTATAAGAATGTTGCGGTATTTGACTGGGGTGGCGGAACGCTCGATGTGGCTGTGTTGCACATTGAGGGCAATACAATTAGTGAGCTTGCAACAGCAGGAATGACTCTTGCGGGAAATGATATTGATAGGAAAATCGCTGAAAAAATATGTTTGAAGGTTGCCAGGAACACGAATCAGGATTTCAGTTTTGATGATCTGGCTCCGGAATTCAAATTGCGTCTTCTGGATTTGTGTGAGCAGGCAAAATGCAATCTGGCTGATGAAGATGTAACCTCAGTTTCCATCGCTAAACTGGATAAATATGGTCGTGCGTTAGAAAAGCTGGATTATGACTACTTTGCTCTACTGATTGAGAATGAAGTTGAACAGGCTGTGGACTGCCTGCTGACGGCACTATCTAACGCAGGCATGAACCGAGAATCCATCGACTGCATTATCTGTGAAGGTGGATCTAGCAGATTAAGGCCTTTGCAGACGAAGCTGTTGGAATATTTCGATCGGGATAAGCTTCTTTTCCCGAGAACCGCCATGTGGGATATAGGCTCTGGTGCTGCAGAGATTGCATTTCTTCCTGGAAGTTACACGTTGAATAGCCCTATCGGAATCATTCAGTCAAACAACAGATTTTATCCGCTCCTGAAAATTGGGCAGCGTGTTCCCACAGAGGAGAAGGTCGTGAAATTCGGCGTTATTGAGAATACAAATGAAGCAAGGTTTGTTTTATCAGACGGAGAAACGGCGGACAGTCAGACATTCACAGAGTATTTCCCAGTAAAGCTCCGGGGGTTTAGCGATGAGGTACTGACAGTTTCGTGTTATATAGACGCGGATATGGTGTTTCGAATGAAGGTGCGGTCAAACCGAATGCCTGATGATGTTTTCAGAGTATGGACATACTCGAATCTCAAGGTTTCCTATAAGATTGACCCGCCTGATCCGAAAGAACAAGTAATCCGGGGAGGCGGCATATGTTGAATAGTAATATTGTCGCCGGAAGCAATGTGTTTTTGAGCAGAGAGGATGATCCACGTCATGATCCTAAATTTGTTGCACAAATCTATGATTATGACCGACTTAAAGGAATTGCTGAGCGACGTAACGTAGATTATAGAATTCCTACATTATCCAAGGTACAGTTGGAAATACTAACAACGGAACTGCGCTGTGTAAATGCTAAGAATGATCCGTGCTGGGGCTATGTGAAAAGCCGTAACAGGGTTGTCAGCATGTGCATCAATGGTTCATGCCCGCAGATTAAGCAGTGTAATCCGAATTATTCTTCTGCAGAGGCGGAAATCTGGAAGTTTTCCGATGCGGATAATAGAGCATATAGAGATCCCAAAAGATTACGTGTGTATTATCGCGTTGATATGGTTTCTGATGAGGAAATGCTGCGCTATGATTCCAATCCGATAAACGAAGGATTTGAATATACAATTCCCCAAAATCCTGTGTTGCCAAACACACAGGATGGGAAAGCAAGGGAAGAATATGTAATTGATCCGAAAACCGGTAGGAAAATGGTCGCCATAGGCTACAAGTGGATCATCACAGATAATGCCTCATATGAAAGTGAGGATTTGATTCCAATCTGGGGATATGTTGAGGAAGTTGAGCCGAAGCAGAAGGAAGCGTATATAGCTCGTAAAAAGGCTAAAAAGATAGAAAAGAAACCAGATGCTCCTCAGAAAAAGATCCGAAAGGTCATTGAACCTGTTCATGATTCGGATTTTAGCCGGAAGGATGAATTTGAAGAGGCTGTTGCGGCTGCAATTACTGATAAATTCAAGCTTACAGACATAGGTCCGGATAATATTAGTAATGAACTCGATACAGTGGTTTTGCTGGATAACCCGGCAGAGTTGGCGTTTGTATCTGGGACGTTTCTTATCAGTGGAATTGAGCACGGGATTGAAACGGAACATTCGGTGCGACTTGCGCTGATTGATGAATATCCAAGTTTTGCTGACAGGAAAGTAGTATTGCTTTCCAATACTGTTTTAAAAAGCGGCTGTAAAGAATCAAACGTTAAGGCGTGGAAATTATTATCAGAAAGGCATGATATTTCGCAACTTAATGTGGCAGAGATGGATTTTTATCAGTTCACATATGGTGATCAAAACAAACGCTGGACATGCAGAAACATGTACGGAGTAACACATGTCTGCATCGAACAGTCTGATATTAGCGAAATGGATGATCTCCCTGATGGTGTTTACCCAGTATCACTGGTGGATGATGGGAAAACATATATGGTCCTTAGAAAGAACGGTGAGTTGCTCGGACATCTGGGGAATACATTTGTTGAATTGATCAATGCGCTAAAAAATTCCGGGGAAATATCCAGTTCGCCCGCAATAATCAATGGTATTTCGCTTCGAGTACAGGACGGGAAGGCGGAATTCCTTGGAATGGGACATTTGAAGTTTAACGAATATTAATATGAGGTTGATGCGTATGAATCCCAGGTATTCCGTTCTACTCTGCAATCAAAGCATTACAGAATATAAATATCAGATTGACAATTGGCTCCATCAGGGAGTCAAGGTGATTTGGCTTGGAAAAGATGAGGATGTACGGCTTTTAAAAGCAGAGTATCCTGCTTTTGCAAAGGCATTTCTTATGCTTGCTGGGATAAGAGAGGTGATAATCATGGCTGTAAGCTACAAAAAGCTTTGGAAACTTTTAATTGATAAAGACATGAAAAAGAAGGAATTGGAGCAGCGAGCAAACGTGAGTCACTATACTGTTAGCAAGATGTATCGCGGGGAAAATGTGACAATTGATATTTTAGAAAGAATTTGCAAAGCGCTGGACTGTTCTATTGATGATGTTATGGAATTTGTCCCAGACAAAGAAGAGAGAGATGAAGTCAACGACATGTAGGATTTCATGTTCATTTCAATTTGTTTGATGAATGTCGCTAAAATTTGAAGGATGAGGAGGAACAACCACGTATGGCGAAACTTGAAGAAATTACCGTGGGTAGTTCCGTAAAAGGAATTATCAGCAATGAGCCAGTTACCATTGTTGCTGTTCAATGGTATGGGAACAACGTGCTGGAAATTACATATAAGGATAGTCACGGACAACCTGGCAATCAGATGTTGCTTCGCGATGAAGAAATAAATCTCACAGTTATGGATAGCAGTCTTCCATGGAGCTTTGACGCAGATGGAGAACAGTTGAAGCTTGCGTCGGAGGCGTATCGTATAAGTCTGGCACATTTATTTGATCCGTATCTTGCGGTACATACCTCGTCTGTAGAACCATTGCCACATCAGATTTCAGCAGTCTATAAAGAAATGCTCCCGAAGTTACCTCTGCGGTATGTGTTGGCAGATGACCCCGGTGCAGGTAAGACCATCATGACAGGTCTATTCATTAAAGAATTGATTGCAAGGGGCGATTTGAAAAGGTGTCTGATTGTTTCGCCCGGAAGCCTTGTGGAGCAATGGCAAGATGAATTGTTTTCAAAATTTCATCTTACATTTCAGATTTTGACCAACGACAGAATGGAATCCGCTGTTACGGGCAATGTATTCAACGAGGTGGATTTTTGTATCTGTCGCTTGGACAAGCTTGCTCGAAATGAACAGCTTCAGGAAAAGCTGAAGGTTTCTGAATGGGATTTAATTGTCTGCGACGAAGCACACAAAATGTCTGCAACAGTGTGGGGCGGCGAAGTGAAATATACAAAGCGTTTTCAACTAGGGAAATTGCTTTCTAATATAACAAAGAATTTCCTTCTTCTGACTGCAACGCCACATAACGGAAAAGATGAAGACTTTCATTTATTCCTTTCTCTTGTTGATCCGGATCGCTTTGAGGGGATTCACAACACGTCGGAGCAGACCATAGATGTTAGCGATGTAATGCGCCGACTGACTAAAGAAGAGCTTTTAAAGTTTGATGGTACACCATTGTTTCCGGAACGTATTGCATACACTGTGAATTATTCGCTTTCTCCGCAGGAGTCGCAGCTCTATCAGGCTGTTACTGATTATGTGCAGGAAGAGTTTAATCGCGCTGATAATCTGAATAACGAACGCAAGACTACAGTTGGTTTTGCACTTACTATTTTGCAACGTAGACTTGCATCTTCACCGGAAGCAATCTATCAGTCCATACGCCGCCGAAGAGAGCGGCTTGAGCATCGTCTTGCAGAAGAAAAAATGGGTAAACGAGCGGAGGATTACGCTGAGGCAAATTATGATGTTGACGATGATGACGATCTGACTCCGGATGAACAGGAAACAATAGAAGAGAAGGTTGTAGATCATGCATCCGCTGCTGCTACGATTGCAGAGTTAGAAATTGAAATTAAGACATTGAAGCGCCTTGAAAAAATGGCAAACGACGTCCGAGTCAGCGGTGTCGACCGTAAGTGGGATGAACTATCATCTCTACTTCAGGACAATGAGGCAATGTTTGGTGAAGATGCTCAGAGAGAAAAGTTGATTATTTTCACAGAACACAAGGACACGCTTAACTATCTTGCTGGAAAGATTCGTGCTCTGCTGGGAGACGATGAAGCTGTAGTTACCATTCATGGAGGAATGCTTCGTGATGAAAGAAGAAAGACAGAACAGCTTTTCAAACAGGATGTTGGTGTCCGGATTTTGATCGCCACTGATGCTGCCGGCGAAGGTATTAACCTCCAGCGGGCACATCTGATGATAAATTATGATTTGCCTTGGAATCCTAATCGACTGGAACAGCGTTTTGGTCGTATTCATCGTATTGGACAGACAGAGGTCTGCCATCTCTGGAATTTAGTTGCGAACGAAACGCGTGAGGGGTACGTGTTCCAACGACTATTTCAGAAGTTGGAAGAAGAACGCCAGGCATTGGGTGGAAAAGTCTTTGACATTCTTGGCAAGGTTTCTTTTGACAATAAATCTTTGCGCGATTTATTGATTGAAGCGGTGCGTTATGGCAATGATCCGGAGGTACGAGCAAGACTCAACCGTGTAGTAGATCAGTCGCTTGATCCACAGGTGTTCCGTGACATTATTGCAGAGAATGCCCTGACAGATGATGTGATGGACATCCATATGGTGAACGCAATCCGGGAAGATATGGAACGTGTGGAGGCACACAAATTACAGCCGCATTTTATAGAATCTTTCTTTATGGATGCTTTTCAGCAGTTGGGTGGACGAATTCGCAGACGAGAAACTGGGAGATATGAAATCACATCAGTTCCTTACGCTGTGCGAAATCGTGATATGGCGATAGGTTATGGTGAACCGGTTCTAAACCGTTATGAGAGGGTTTGTTTTGATAAGAAATATTGCACGATTCCAGGAAAGCCGCAGGCGGATTTAATTTGTCCTGGTCAGCCGTTGTTGAATGCTGTGATTGACTTAATTCGTGAGAAGAATGTGGACACCATGAAACGAGGAAGCATTCTGATTGATGAGAGCGATTATAGCGAAGAAGCAAGACTCCTCTTCTACATCGAGGATGCAGTTCAGGATGGCGTTACATTGAAAGATGGAAAACGTCGTGTTATCTCCAAGAATATTCATTTCGTAGAGATGAAGTCAAGCGGAGAGACGTCCTCCGCAGGATATGCCCCGTATTTGGATTATCGTGGGGTAACAGATGCAGAGTGTGCTGTGCTTCAGGAGTGGATGCAGACGCAGGACTGGTTGACGCATGATGTGGAAGAAGTTGCAAAAACCTATGCAGTGGAACATCTGATACCAGCGCATTTCTCTGAAGTGAAAAAGCGCAAAGAGGCGATGCTGAACAAAACGGCAAAAGCGGTAAAAGATCGTTTAACAGCAGAAATTCAGTATTGGGATTATCGTGCAGCAGACCTTGCACAAAAGGAGGCCGCAGGCAAATCCAATGCAAAATTGAATTCGAGGCTTGCTGCTAGACGAGCGGAGGAACTGGAACACCGGATGCAGGAGCGACTTGCAGAAATAGAAAAAGAGAGGCGCGTTTCTCCTATGCCTCCGATTGTAACAGGTGGCGCACTGGTAATACCGAAAGGACTTCTCCACAAACTTATACCGCCAGTCGAGCAGGATTTATTTAGTCAAGGCGACAAGAAAGCAATCGAAATGGCTGCGATGAAAGCTGTGATGGAGATTGAAAAAGAACTTGGCTATGTGCCAAGGGATGTCAGCGCTTCAAAATGTGGTTATGATGTGGAATCGTTTGTACCGGAAGCGTTACGAAATGCGGATGGCAATGTGCTACGCTTTGTAGAAGTCAAGGGACGTGCTAAGGGTGCAACCACAGTTACTGTTAGCCGCAACGAAATGCTTTGCGGATTGAATAATCCGGAGCAATTTGTTTTAGCTATCGTAGAAGTGGATGGGGACACGACACGAACAATTTATCTGCAGCGACCGCCTTTTGATGCTCCGGGCATGGCAACGAATAGCACTAATTACGATATACAGGATTTGATAGCGTCCTCTGAGATTGCTTATCAGAAGTGAGAGGGACATAGATATGGAAACAAAAAAACTGATTGAAGTGGCATTGCCGCTGGAAAAGATAAATGCGGAGTCTGCACGGGAGAAGTCTATCCGACATGGGCACCCATCTACGCTGCATCTGTGGTGGGCACGTCGTCCATTGGCGGCGGCACGGGCAGTAATCTGGTCGAGTCTTGTAGATGACCCTTCCTCTCATCCTGAAAAGTTCCCGACAGAGGAGGATCAGAACAAGGAACGTCAGAGACTTTTTAAGATTCTGGAAGATCTGGTGGTATGGGAAAATTCCAATAATGAGGATGTTTTGAATGCCGCAAAGGCGGAAATATTGAAATCCACGAATAATAATCCTCCGGCTTTTCTTGACCCTTTTGCCGGCGGAGGGGCAATCCCGCTCGAAGCACAGCGTCTCGGCTTGGAAGCCCATGCCCATGATTTAAACCCTGTGGCAGTGACCATTAATAAAGCCATGATTGAGATACCTCCACGTTTTGCGGGAAAAGCTCCTGTGAATCCGGACGCACAGGTGGCGGCTATGCATGACGGTTGGAGCAAGGCGCAGGGACTTGCAGAGGATGTGCGTTATTATGGCGAATGGATGAAGCAGGAAGCCTTCAAGCGTATCGGTCATCTCTATCCAAAAGTGAAGGTGCCGCACGAACAGGGAGGCGGTGAAGCTACAGTTATTGCTTGGATTTGGGCGAGAACAGTCACATGCCCGAACCCAGCTTGTAGGTGCGAGATGCCGCTTGTAAAATCTTTTGATCTTTCCAAAAAACGCGGCTCAGAGTATCATGTGGCACTTAATACCAGTGGGAACGAAATCAGTTATCTTGTAAAAAAAGGCAAGTCAAAGCTTGATGGAACGGTATCTCGCAATGGAGCTGTTTGCCCTTGTTGCGGCGCTGCCGTCGATTTTTCATATATACGGCAATCAGGAATGGATGAAAATCTCTCATCAACTTTGATGGCTGTTGTTGCTGAAGGAGCTCATGGGAGAATCTATATAACACCGACTTTAGATCAACAAGCAGCTGCTAGAGTGGAGAAGCCTGATGAGTATCCCAGCGGGGTTTTAAGTGGGAAATGTAGAGTGAACGTCTCACTTTATGGATTTAACGAAACGGCGGATCTCTTTACAGCAAGACAGCTTACAGCATTGACAACTTTCAGCGCATTGGTAGCAGAGGCTCAATTAAAGGCAGAGGCAGATGCAGTTGCCGCTGGAATGAAGAACGATCACTTATCCTTGAATGATGGTGGAGATGGTGCAAAAGCCTATGGAGAAGCTGTGGGAGTATACTTGGCATTTTTGATTGATAAAATGACAGATTATCATTCTTCAATTTGCTCCTGGAATCCGCCTAGAGAAGGATTGCGCAATACATTTGGTCGACAAGCAATACCCATGGTGTGGGATTATGCTGAAGCTAATCCTTTTAGTAACTCATCGGGATGTTTTGATAACATGAAAGAATGGGTGTACAAGTGTATTGTGGAATTGCCGGCAACTAATTTGGCAGAGGCGAGTCAGGCTGATGCACAGAGTGATTGTGGATTGCGAAATATTATGATTTCAACAGACCCGCCGTATTATGACAATATTAGTTATGCTGATCTCTCGGATTACTTCTATGTATGGATGAGACAGTCCTTAAAAGGTGTATATCCAAACCTATTTAACACTATGTTAGTGCCTAAAGCTGAAGAACTCATTGCTACTCCGTATCGACATGACGGCAGTACAGAGGAGGCAAAAATTTTCTTCGAGGATGGAATGTTGTCTGCTTGCAAACAGATGTGCCTATATACAAGAGAAGATGTTCCTGTAACCATTTATTACGCTTATAAGCAAAGTGATTCTGATACTAATGGTACTGCATCCTCTGGATGGGAGACGATGCTAAGTGCAATTATTAAGGCTGGGTTTACTATCACAGGAACGTGGCCGATGAGTACTGAGCGCAGTGCAAGAACGGTAGGAATTGGAGCAAATGCACTAGCATCATCTATTGTCCTTGTTTGCCGCAAACGTTCGGAAGATGCACCACAAATCACTCGACGCAACTTGGTCAGTCAGCTACGCCGCGAACTTCGTCCCGCCTTACAGAAGCTGCAAAACAGCAATATTGCTCCAGTGGACTTGGCGCAGTCTGCAATCGGACCAGGCATGGGTGTGTTCAGCCGCTATCGTCGTGTACTGGAAGCGGATGGCACAGTGATGAGCGTGCGCAGTGCCTTGCAGGTCATCAACGAAGAAGTGGATCTGTACTTCAATGAGCAGGTCGGCAGTTTGGATGCTGCCAGCCGCTTCTGCGTGGATCTTTATACCCAGTGCGCTTACAACAATATCAAGTATGGCGAGGCAGAGATTCTTGCTAACGCCAAGAGTACCTCCATCCCGATGATGGCGGCTCACGGAGTTTTGTATGCTAAGGCAGGTATTGTGCATCTGATTGAGCGCAGTGAGCTTCCGACAAGTGTGGATTCTAATGAGAGTACAATCTGGCTACTGACGCAACAGCTAACCCATGCCATGGCAACGGGAGGTATCGAAGCCTGCGCAAAGATTGTATTCAATATTTTCGGTTCCGGTGCAGAGGCCGCGAAAGACCTTGCTTACCGGCTTTATACCATTGCAGAGCGAAAAGGCTGGTCAGAAGAAGGTTATGCCTATAATGCATTGGTTGTGGCATGGCCAGATATTCAGTCCAAGGCAGCAACGCTGAAAGCAATTACGCCAGAGCAGATTACATTGTTTGAACTTGGTTTGGATAAATAATTTTAAGAAGAAAGATTAGGGGGTGACACTCCGTATATGAAAAAAATAATAGAGATGGCGCTCCCTCTGACTGAGATTAACGCAAGAACATTTAGGGAGAAGAAACTCACTGCCGGACATCCGGCAAATCTGCACCTTTGGTGGGGACGCAGCCCCATTTCCTCCGTGCAATCCGCTTTAGAAGCATCACTGATGGATGCACCGGAAAGCGAAGAAGAATTGAGGGAGCGTCTGAAGCGCGTGCAAAGTGGGGAACATGCAGAATTTGGTAGAAAACCAACTGTGTTTGATCCATTTTGTGGATTTGGAGGGATTCCGCTTGCGACACAGTCACTGGGACTTCCTGCTGTTGCAAGTGATCAAAATCCTGTGGCAGTGATGCTCACGAAAGCAGCAACGGAAATTCCTGCGAAGTTTGCAAATTTAAGCCCAGTTAATCCGTCAGCGCTCCAAAAGCAGTATTTCAAAACGGAAGGTCTTGCAGATGATGTCGCTTATTATGGCAACCTTCTGCGGGAAAAGGCATGGGAAAAGCTCAAGAACATTTATCCGAGTGAGTTGGAAGGCATACCTTCCGCATGGATTTGGGCAAGAACCGTAAAATGCCCGAATCCCGCATGTGGATGTACTATGCCGCTGGCAAGCTCCTTTGTCCTGTACTCAAAAGGAGAAAATGAGATTTGGGCAGAGCCTGTTTTGCAAAACGAAACAATACATTTTGAATTAAAGCAGGGATGCTGTCCAAAAGAGAAAAAGAGCAATAAGATTAGCAGTCAAGGCGCAGTATTTCGGTGTCCTGCCTGTGGTTCACTCACAACGGATGCCTATGTAAAGCAGAAGGGGGCATCTCATGAGCTAGGTGCGCAGATGATGGCAATCTCCTTAGAAACGGAAGAAGGAATAAAGTATGTCGCTCCATCCGAGAAACAAATGTATGCAGCGAATGTTCCTATCCCAGAGGATGCGCCTCCTGGAGAAATACCGGATAACCCACACTGGTTTACACCGCCTGGATTCGGACTAAAAAACTATGCGGATCTTTTCTCATCAAGACAGCTTACTATGCTAACGACGTTCTGCGATTTACTCCCTGAGATACAGGATAGAGTTGCATCAGATGCACTGGCAGCAGGGATGGACGCAAGCGGAGGTTCGCTATCAAATGGTGGTACCGGTGCTTGGGCTTATGGGCAAGCAATTGGAGTGTATCTGGCGTTTGCGATTGATAAGATTGCAGATGCAAACTCCACGATTTGCTCGTGGCGAACCACAGGAAACAGTCTCCGAAACACATTCGGCAGACAGGCGATTCCTATGGTATGGACTTATGCGGAAGGCAATCCTTTTTCAAAAATCACTGGGAACTTATCTTCCGCACTGAAAAGCGTTGTGAGTGCAATCCAGAATATACCTATTGGCAGTGAGGTCTCTGTTTTGTGGCAAGATGCACGAGTGGCAATGTATCCACAAAATGTAATGGTTTGCACAGAGCTACCATATTATAAGGCCATTGGTTATGCGGCATTGTCAGATTATTTCTACATATGGCTTCGCAAAAGTTTGAAGGCAGTTTATCCGGAATTGTTCAATCCCATGGTGACAAGTAAAGATGAGCTTTCCACCTGTGGACAGTATGAAGGAAAGAATGCAGTAGAGTGCGAACAGGCATATGAAGCCCAAATGCGAGATGTATTTGTCCGATTGGCAGAGCACGCCGACAGATATTTCCCACAGTTGTTCTTCTTTGAATTTCATAAAGGAGATGAGTTGGCACTTGTTGATGGCAACGATGGCACTGCTTCTCCATTTGAGACTTTAATCGGGAGTATGCTTTATGCGGGCTATGAAATCACAGCAGTGTGGCCAATGCGGAGCGTGCCAGCATCAGACAAAGCAGATGGGACAAGAGTGTTGATTGTCGCAAGGGTTGAAAACAAGGATGAACAAACGACACGAAGAGGATTCGCAAGTGCATTAAAGAAAGATTTTCATACTGTATTAGATCGTATGTTGTGCGCAGGTGTGGATGACTGTGATCAGAAAATTGTTGGGATTGGTGCCGGCCTCAGCATATTTACCAGGTACAAAAGAGTGCTGAATGCGTCCGGTTCCGATATGAAGATACACGATGCATTAGAACTTATTTACCAAGAGGTTGTTGAATACTTTACTAAAAAAGCAGCAGACAATGAACTTGAGTTCGCAAAATTGGAGGAGGAATAATCATGCAGGAAAACATAGCACTTGTGCAACAGGGATTTCGGATTTTGCTTCCTGATATGGCAGGCTATATTTGCAGAGAGCTGTCGCGTGTGTATAAAAACGGATGGTGGCAGGAGGTTCTAACTGCATTAAGCGATCAGTATGATCTTCCGGCCTCTGGTGAATATGCAGAATTGCAGGATTCTTTAGATGTTGCAAATTGTCTTCGCCTCATTGATCGTCGCTGGAACGATGTGTTTCGCATGAAGCTTTCAAAGGATTATAGGACATGGGCAAATGAACTCATGGGAGTTCGCAATAAAGCGGCACATTTGGGAATGCAGGATATTTCGCAGAGCGATGCGGAGCGCGCACTGGATACTATGGCAAGACTTTGTGATGCCTTTGATAGTGATGGAGCTGAAGAAATTCGCGCTCTGTATCGGACACTTCGTTATGGCTCCGCGGAGGCCTCTACCACGGCAGCTCCCGTTAAGGAAACATCTGGAACAGCAAAAGTAAAAACGACAGCTGCTGTTTTAGGACGCCATGTTGGAGAAAATCTTCCAAGCTGGCGTGATGTTATGCAGCCTCATCCGGATGTTGCAGAAGGTCGATACCGGTCAGCAGAATTTGCAGCAGATCTTGCCCAGGTAGCAAGGGGCGAAGGAGCTTACGAATATCGCGACCCTGTTGAGTTTTTTGCCAGAACCTATGTGACAGAGGGAATGGCAGGCCTTTTGGTGGAATCTTTACAGCGGTTGTCAGGTACAGGTGGAGAACCTGTTATCCAGCTGAAAACAGCATTCGGCGGCGGTAAAACACACAGTATGCTGGCTTTATATCATATCGCCCGAAGCAAAATGTCGTTGGATTCTGTTCCAGCTTTGAAATCAGTTATGGAACGGGCTGGATTGAAAGAGCTTCCTCACGCTAATGTAGCAGTTCTAGTTGGTACGGCGCTTGATCCGTCTCGTAGGAAAAAGCCTGCGAATCTTCCAGGATATAGTGTGGGAACCATCTGGGGAGAAATGGCATACCAGTTGGTTGTTTCTGCCGGGAAGCCAGAGCTATATGCGCAATATATCCGTGATGCTGATTTGAAGGGAGTTGCTCCCGGCTCAGAAAATCTGAAAAATTTGTTTAATGAATGTGGCCCGTGTCTGATTCTGATGGATGAGTTGGTTGCTTACGCTAAAGTGCTCTTTGGTGCGGAAGGTTTACCAGCTGGATCATTCGATAACTTTATAACATTCATTCAGCAGATTACAGAAGCGGCCCGCGCTAGTGAAAACAGTATTGTTGTTGCATCTATTCCAGAGTCAAGTATTGAAATCGGTGGCGAAGCTGGTCAGAAGGCGTTGGAAGCTATTGAGCACACATTTGGTCGTATGGAATCCATCTGGAAGCCTGTTGCGGCAAATGAGGGCTTCGAAGTTGTCCGTCGCAGACTGTTCCTTGACTGCAAGGATGAATCTGCACGAGAGGCTGTATGTGATGCGTTTAGCAGGATGTATCAGGACAACTCTGCGGATTTTCCTCTTGAATCCAAAGAAGTGGAATATCGTGATCGCCTTGTATCCTGCTACCCGATTCATCCAGAAGTGTTTGATCGTCTTTATGGAGATTGGGCTACACTGGAGAGATTCCAACGCACAAGAGGTGTACTGCGCCTGATGGCGGCCGTTATTCATGAACTTTGGATGGCAAATGATGAGGGAGCCATGATTATGCCGGGTTCCATTACGCTGGATATGCCGCAGGTCCGTGATGAGCTTGTTCGTCATTTGCCGGACACATGGAATAGTATTATCGACCGCGAAGTGGATGGAAAGGATTCGATTCCATATCATAAAGATAAGTCGAATGTTCGGTATGGTCGCATTCTTGCCTGCCGTCGCGTTTCTAGGACTGTGATGTTAGGCAGCGCACCAAGCACATCTGCATTACGAGATCAGGGTATTCGTGGACTGGAAACATCACGTATTCTGCTTGGAGTTGTTCAACCAGGAGAGAATATTGCGGATTTCAAGGACGCTTTGAATACGTTACACGGCTCTTTGTCATATCTTTACAACAATCCAAATGGAAACCGTTTTTGGTATGATACGAAGCCTACTCTTCGCAAGACAGCAGAGGATCGCGCGTCACAGGTGTCGTCAGCAGATGTTGATATTGAAATCGAAACTCGTTTGAAAAAGTGTAGAAAAGAAAATCCTTTTGCCGGCGTTCATCCGTCTCCAGTATCATCCAGTGATGTACCGGATGATCAGGCTGTACGTTTGGTTTTGCTGCGTACCAATGATACATATCGCAGAAATTATGAAAATTCACCTGCAATGAAGTCCGTGACAGAGATATTGAATAATCGCGGTACTTCCCCGCGTATCTTCAGAAATATGCTTGCCTTTGTTGCACCTGACGAAAGCAAGATGGGTGCTCTTAAACAAGAAGTGAAGCGTTATATTGCATGGACCTCAATTATGTCGGACAAAGATGATTTGAATCTTGACGGACAGCAGGTGCGCGAGACAGATAACAATCTGAAAAGAAGCAACGATACTGTAGAACTTAGACTGAAGGAAACTTATTGCTGGCTTATTGTTCCGTTTATCGACCAGTACGGCGATATGAAGGAAGTTCAGTGGGAAGTAAGTGATTTGGGTGGTGGACAAGATTCTATTGTAGGTAAAGCTGCTCGAAAGATGCTCCAAAGTGATCAGGTAATTACAAAGTGGGCACCTGCACTGTTGCAAATGACGCTGGATGAGCTTCTTTGGAAAGATACTGAGAACATTTCTATAAAGAAACTCTGGGAGTATTTAAGCACTTACTGCTATTTGCCAAGACTGTCCAGCTATAGTGTTTTGGAAGAAACCATTTGCCAAGGATGTGCCTCGGATGAGTACTTTGGCATTGCTGCAGCGTATACAGGCGAACGCTATGTTGACTTGAAGTGGAACCAAAGCATTTTCAGCTTCAATAACACTGACTTGCTTGTCAAACCTTCCGCCGCAAAAGCACAGATAAAAAAAGAAGAGGAAGCGCAAGTATTACATGCGGCACAGACGGAAGGACAGAGATCTGCTGCGAGCAGCACGAATGGATATACACCTACAGGTAGCACATCATATGTGAGAGAAGATAATGGGTCTCATGCTGCGATGGGAGCAAGCGAGCAAGTTACGCAGCCTGCTGTTGCAAACAGACATTTCTTTATGTCAGCTGATGTGGATGCTGTTCGCGTAAATAAAGTGATTTCAACTTATGTGGATGAGATTATACGTCATCTAATGCAGGTTGAAGGCGCTAAAGTGGAATTGAAATTGGAAGTAGATGTCACAGCTCCTGATGGAATTCCTTCAACGACGGTAAGAACAGTTTCTGAGAACTGCAAAACATTGAAGATTACGGATTTTGGGTTTGATGACTGATGCACTTACACGGAACGGGGAGATTTTATTATCTCCCTGCTTCGTGTAATAATTGAAAAGAGGAACATAAATGCGGGTCAAGAGTATAATAATCAAAAATTACAGAAATATAGATGGCATTTCTGTTCATCTTCACCCAGATTGTAGTTATATTATTGGAGAAAACAATCTTGGAAAAAGCAACTTCCTTAACTTGCTGAGCATCCTGTGTTCCGGGAAAAGCTTTGACGATGAGGATTTTTCTGATCAATCAAAGCCAATCTTCATTCAGCTAACATTGCGTTTGGAACCAGGTGAAAGAGGTTTCTTTGGAGATAATTTTGCACCGAATGACCCATCCGAGATCAATATTCGATATATTCAGAATATTACAGATGCTTACCCCAGCATTATCTGTATGGACACAGAGGAGTCATTGCAAATCAAGCAACTCAAGAAAACCAATTTTTACCACTACGAATCTACCGCAATACCATCAAAAGAACTCAGATTTGATACGAAAAAAGGCATGGGCTTGTTCATGAGCGGCATTGTAGAACGCTTTATAACAGAGCGTCAGTGGGATTCATTTTTGAATGAGGCTCAAGTTACCGAACTACAGGAGTATGTTAATGAGCATTTAAGCAAAATTCAGGGATTCAAGACATATCAAATTGGCGCGTCTGTTTCTACCAATGAATATTCCGGTGCAGCGGATCCACTATTCCGGAAAATCGGAAACCGCATGTCCGGAATAGGAAACCGTCGTATTGCTTTGTCGCTGGTATGAGTTTACTCGCTTGACACCGGACCAAGGCCGTATACCGCCGCACGGACTTAGAGTTCGTCGAATCAGTCGATACGATATTGATTTTATAGATGTCATGCTACTACCTAAAACGGCAGGTGGGTCAAAACAGGACATAAGACCTGGTATTGAATAAGAGTAATCATTCTGCTCGAGCTTTTCCCCCTGCACTGTTCCGGCAGGTCATTCCTGACACCGCTGAATTATCTGCCTCCAGTTAATAAGTCTCACTTCGTACATTTCCTTATCCATCGTACCTTCTTGAAAAAGGTAGCTGAGTTTATATATTTTTTTAACTTTTTCAAGTAGGGTAAAACATTAGTCACAACGGAAGACGCACGATTGGACGTTTACCCGTCATCCACGGTCAGAACGGGTTACAGAGAACTGCTAGATGCTGAAGATAAATGACTTCGGATTTAATGATTGAGGAGGATGTTGCGTGTCAAAACACACGATTACAATAAAGAACTGCAATAATATACGTAGCGCAGAAATTTCCATTGCCGAAAACATTCTTAATATAAAGTTTGGTCATAATGGCACCGGAAAATCTACAATCGGAGAAGCCATTCGTTTGAAAATAGAAGAAAAGGATCTTAAGATTTTAACGCCTTTTTCGGACGGTAATGAGAGTGACATTATACCAGAAGTAGACGACATCCCATTTCATAATGTAAAAGTCTTCAATGATGGGTATATACGTCAGTACCTATTTAAGCAGGAGAGCATTTTTGATGATTCATATAGCGTTTTGCTTAGATCACAGGAATGTGATGAGCTTACGGGACAGATAAATGAATTACTTTCTGAATTGCAAGAGTCAGTTTTTCAAGGAGATTCAATTAAGACTCTTGCTGATACGTTGTCAAAGTATACATCTACAGTAAAGTATTCCGAAACTGGAGTATCCAAACGCGGTGGTATTGGAGAGGTACTAAAAGGAGCTGGGGCCGGCTTTGAAAAGTATCCTGTCCTTGAAAGGTATAAACCATTTTATTCAGCAACGGCAGATAAGGTGACAAAATGGGCAAAATGGCGGACAGATGGCATTACACAAATGAACGGTGATGCTTGCCCGTTTTGTGCTAATGATCTTGAAAAGGGAACTATCGATACAGAAAATGATACGATAAAGACGGTATTAAAAAAATCCGCTCTTGAAGTAGCAGGCGCTATATTGGATTTTTTAAAGGAGGGCATAGAAAAGGGATATATCTTACCCGAATCGCAGTGCAATTTGGAAATTTATATGGGAGATGAAACCAAGGAACAGGAATTGGAGTCGGAACTTGACCATCTTGGAAAAGAAACATCATATCTTCACGACAAGTTGCAGAGCATTGTGAGCTTTCGTCCGATGAACGTCAAAAATGAGGAACTTCGAAAACTAGAAGATATTCTTAAGAAAATGAAGATTGATGAGAGGCAGATTTCAAGGTTTTATTCGACAGATGTGACAAAAGCTCTCGTTGCGGAAATTAATGGGAAAATAGACTCTCTTTTAGCGGATACTGATAGGTTAAAAGGTTTGTTCTTTAAACATGATGCAAAGCTGAAAGAACTTATTGATAAGCGCAAAGATGACATCAACAGTTTTTTCACACTTGCTGGGTTCCCCTATGAATTTGAAATTGTTGAAGATGGAGAGAATAAGGCAAATACGTATTTAAAACCGGTAGGACAGACAAAAATGATCAGTAATCCTCAGAGCCATTTAAGTTGGGGTGAGAGAAATGCATTTTCACTGGTAATGTTTATGTTTGATGCCGTGAATGAGAATACTGATCTTATAGTCTTGGACGATCCGATTTCTTCGTTTGACTCAAATAAAAAGTTTGCTGTTATTCGCAGGATGTTTGACAACCAGCAGGAGGTGACTTTTCGAGATAGAACGGTGCTTATGCTTACGCATGACATGCAGCCTATTATTGACTATATACATGGAGGTTTTTTTAAGAAATATGGGCTGACCACAAAGGTTGTGGCAGAATATCTGGAAAATGACAAGGGAGAAATTGTATCTCATCCAATAGTAGAATCCGACTTGGTGAATGTCGTTAAGTTGACGGAAAAATATGCCAAGGATATAAATAAACCGCTTTACGTACGAATTGTAAATGCAAGGAAGCATATTGAGCTAACAAAAGAAAATATTTCTATGATGCAGGGCTACGACATATTGTCTAACCTTATACATGGAAGAAAAAATCCAGAAGACAGAGAAAAGCAGATAATGGGTACAGAGGAAATCAATCAAGGGCTTGTTGATTTAAAGCCATGGATAAGCGGATATGATTCTTATGAAAAGCTCCTGAATGAAGTGAGCACACAGAGCCTTCTTATGGAACTCCAAAATGATAACAACAATGTCTACTTCAAAATATTAGCGATTCGGCTTTTATTTGAACGCGGAGATGGAATGATGTCTAAACTGAGAAAGGGACATCCCGAAGCCTGTAAGTTTTTGAATGAGACGAACCATATCGAGAACGATTATGTATTTCAACTTGATCCGGAGAAGTTTTATTCTATACCGGAAATTTATGTGCGGGAAATTCGAGATTTTATAACCGCACATAAGGTTGAATTAAGGGCTCTTAAGTAGTGCCGAGAGGATTGTCACATTTCTATTAGCATAATAGCATATTCTCAATTTCAATGCTGGGAGATACAAGTGAAGCAAATACAAATTTCAATAGAGGAAATTTACATTAATCTTCTTCTCGTTGCAATTTCTCATAAGCTTAATTTTGCTAGGCTTGTAAAAGAGGCCGAAGAAGAAACTAATGATCATATAAATGAGCGCAAGGCCTATTTTATGCCAAAGGGTTACGAAGGCTTATATTACGCAGAACTTCTCGCTCGAAAAATGGGAAGCTCTTTGGGAGACGTATATAACCTTTCAGAAGCACGGAAAGCAGAAATTCTTCAGGGGATTATTCAAAGCATAGAACCCATAACTGATGCATACGAATGTTATTATGAGGAAGAAGACAATACTGTCGAGTTTCGAGGCCATATCAGTGTATTGGATGTTTCTGATGAACAGAAAATCATGAACTACTACGCTCAGCTGTTAAGAAGCGTTTCTGGTTTCAGTGATATTTATAGCTATTATTCGATCACTTTTCGAAAGGACGCCGATACGGAGAATGATGATAAGTTTTGCTATTCAATTTCTTTAGCGGGGCTACAAGATTTCTCATCTGAATTTGTTTACGACAGCTATGAGGTCTGGTCTGGCACTGACGGTTTTTTTACAGAATTTATCGAAAAAGTTATTGATGAATATAGAGTATCTCACGCTGAAAAAGAAAACAATGACGAAGAAGGTACTGAAGATAAAGCTGGAATTGCTGAAAATGATATATCGGGCCTAAAGGACACAATAGAGGTTGAGAAACCGATCATCGAGTCTCCCCCGATAAAAGATGAGCCGAAAGTGATTGAGGAACTTGTAAAATGTGTATGGGATGACACAAGAACGATTGAACTTCTCGACCAGTTTGAAGGATATGATCAGACTGATTCTACGAGGTATAGGCGCATCGTTGTAAAAAATACGTTATACACCAGATATGCAAATAAACACCATCCGGGTTTTAACCTTGTTATTGAAAGAGGACGCGGGTCTGATTATGTTGGCAATGTCACATTCACTGAATTTAAAAAGGGAGAGGCTCCTGAACTTTCACGGCATATTAACTCGGAAATAGACGATAACATCATTGAACAATATATCGATAAGGATAAATTTTATAGATTTTCCAAGCCATTTTTATTAAGGGCTCAAAACAGTTCCAATAGAACAGGCTATGGCTGGGAATGGGATTGGTCTGGTGGATACGGCGATTATACAGAAGGAACACTCTATGGAGAGACAACTAATTACTTCTTTGTGGGGGCGTATGTAACAACGGGCTATTCATATGAACCAAAGAACAGAAAACCATTCGTGGAAAGCCATGATAAAAAAACTGTAGACAAAAGTAAATCTACAGCTGAAGGAAAGATAGAATTTTATGAAGGAAAACTAAAATACATTACTCAAAATGAAATGGTTCAGAAGTACTTTAAAATTTATGCATCTTCTGGGACAAAATACGTTCCGGTCTCATATGATCCCATAACAAATACGTTTTATGTTGCTGCCAAAACCGGAAAAAAGTACAGAACAATTATAGAAAACGGGAATTATGAGTTGAAGGATCGGATTATAGACTAAGCAGGAATTTAGTAATTTAAAATGGACGTAATCGTATCTGACGCATACCAGATAAAAAAGAAATTCAGAGGTTTCAGGCTGTTGTCGCTACGTGACAGTTGAAATACATATATTTAATTGGATTTTGAAACGAAAACCAAAAGAATTAGTTAGCGTCATAGATGAAACAGATATTTGGAGTATTTCATGGAAAACGGAACAAAGTTAAGGATCTTGTATCTTTACCAGTATCTGGTTCAGCATACTGATTCAGAAAACCCGCTGTCCACGGTAGAGCTTATAAAGGTACTCGAAGAGAAGTATTCGCTTAAAGTATCCCGCAATACGATCGCAGACGATCTTGTCATGCTCCATGATTGCGGCCTACATATTGAGCATTACAAGTCGACGCAGAACAAATATTATTACGACGGTCAGGCTTATGATCTTGCGGAGCTGAAGGTTCTCGTAGATGCAATTTCCTCGGCAAAGTTCATTACACAGAGGAAGAGCAATGACCTCATTGCAAAGCTGCTCACACTGACCAGTTCCCAGAATGCAGCGCAGTTGCGTCGTCATATCCATGCGGCCGGCAGGATCAAGACTGACAATGAAAACGGCTATTACATCGTCGATGCCATCAATGAGGCAATTGATACAAGGCATAAGATATCTTTCCTGTATACGGATTTTGATATCAACAAGAACAGATACATCAAGAATGATGGTAAGCCGTATACAGTAAGCCCGTATGATCTGATCTGGGACGGAGATTATTACTATGTCCGTGGCTTCTGTGATGAGAAGCAGGACATGATCAACTTCCGGCTTGATCGCATTGCGGAACAGCCGAAAATTTTGAACCAGATTGTTGTCATGCCGCCGGAAGATTATTCTGTGTCCGCGTACAGCAAGAGCGTTTTTCGTATGTTTGATACCGATCATCCGGAAGAGGTTCAGCTTAATTGTCATGTGTCGGCCATGAAGTATCTGATCGATAATTTTGGTAGCGATTTTGTAACGCAACCGATAGACGAGGAGCACTTTACTGCCACGGTGAATGTATGTCCGAGCCCGACTTTCTACCGCGGGGTCTTTGGATTCAGCGGGAAAATTAAAATAGTCGCCCCGGAATCCATCGTTTCGGAATACAAGGACAAGCTACGTCAGGCGTTGGAAGAAGCATAAAACTTCTTGTTGCACAATATTCTGTACACCTAAACCTTCGATACCACATCACCCCTTGACCCCTCGGGTTGAGGGGTTTTATAATACTCCTAACAAGAGCAGATTGCTCACGATAGAAAGAGAGCACAGTCATGAGACATAAAGATCCGGACTTAATGAAGAGAATTGCAGCTTATATCGGCCGCTTTTATCTTGCCAATGATCGGACACCTTCCACGACGGAGATTGCCCGGGAGATGGGCATCAGCAGGAGTACTGCCTACTATTATCTGGTTGCCATGGATAAGGCAGACATGCTGGATTACGTGGACGGGACGATCAAGACCTCCTCCATGGAGAAGATTTCCATTGAGCGGGAGCCGGTGGAATCGGTCGGCGATATTGCCTGCGGTGATCCGACGACAGAAGAGGAGAACGTGGAGTTTATCACATCGCTTCCTACTGCGATTTTCGGAAGAGGACCTTTCTTCATCCTTCATGCCAAGGGTGATTCCATGGTTGACGAAGGTATAGAAGAGGGCGATATCCTGGTGATCCGGAAAACGCAGGAAGCCAGGATCGGTGATATCGTAGTTGCTCTTGACGGCAGTAACCAGAACACGCTGAAAAAGTATGGCGGCGTCAGTACAACGAACGGTAAAGCGATCTTGCAATACTGTAATGTCGAGAAATACGGTCACAAGACCATTGCCGTAGATCGGCTCGTCTGCCAGGGCGTCCTGAGCCATGTGATCAAAGAGAAGTAAAGACAACCGCTCCCTGATAGCAGAGCAACGTAGCTGTATTTGAGGAAATTCAGATGAATAAGGTATATGTCAACGTAGAATGCATCTGCTATGAGGATGGTACGGTCCGGCCTAACATCATCCGGTGGCCGGACGGCAGGTGCTGGAAGGTGATCCGGACGCTTCATATCTGCGAAGCTTCGGACAATGAATTTGAAGGAATTCGCTACACGGTCTTGATCGGTAGTGCGGAAAAATATATTTATCGGCTCGGTTCCAAGTGGTATGTGGAGCCGATTCCGGTGGAGGGGGACACTTCTTGAACAAAAGATTACCGTACAGAGAGCTTGACGAGCTCGGAGAAGGGATTGTGCTTTCCTATCTCAGGCGGTCGGGAATGTCCCAGTCTCTGAAATGTGTTGATATTGAAGGGCTGGCGAATTCCCTGGGGCTGCAAGTCACCTACGAAAAGTTTGCGGAAGAAGATACGGACAAGATCGGATTTCTGGCAGACGGGATTACCCCGCTGAGAGTTTTACGTGCAGGAAAGGTCGTTCCATTTGTTTTCCCTTTGGGAACGATCGTACTGGACACGTTACTCCTTCGGGACAACGAAAGCGGCAGATGCCGTTTTACCATCGCCCATGAGGCGGCACATTTTATTCTGGATAAACATTATCCGCAGCCGCAGTTCCATCGGATCTATGATGCGCAGCAGGTCTATTCACTGCAGCAGCTGCGTGAACATTTCAACATCATGGAGACAGAAGCCGATAAGCTGGCAGCGGCATTGCTGATGCCACGGTTTCTGGTCGATCGGACGATCAAAGACCTTAACAACGGCAAGCACATTCGAGTCTTTGGGGGCAACGTTCTTTCCTCCGGAGATCGGATCATGATAGATAGAATGGCATCGCAGCTGGGCGTTTCTTTCACGGCACTGTTCATCCGTCTGCGACAGTTCCATTTACTGGATTACAGACCGTTGGAAGAATACCTCTCGGATACCTTGTGGAAGGGGGCGATACAGTGAGCAGCAAAAGCGGTTTTAATCCCCATTATCCGGCTCCCTCTGCAGAGGTTCTGGTGCGTCTTCGCAGATCGGAACTGGAGGCAGAGCAGATAACGACCCGAGACTTAAGATGTCCGATCTGCAATTTCTGGGTTGCCAAGATTTCCGTCAAGCAGACGGATCTCGTATTTGTCAAATGCCAGAAATGCAAATTCCAGGGAGCGCTCAGTCCTGCCTATTTCCGCAGGATGAAGAGATACTATGAGGAAATTTCATCCTTTTCCGGCGGCATGCGCGGAAAAAGGTGAAGAAGAGAATAACTGAATAACACAAACGACTTTTAATCGAGCAAGCAGAGCCGGTCCTTTGGATCGTGACTACCGAGCGCCGTACGAAGCCGAACTGATCAGTGATGGATAACCATATCCAAAGCTTTCAGTTCGATTTCTACGGCGCTCTTTTTTTGTGTGCTCGTGTATCTGTAAATGTCAGTAAACGTCAGAGCATGTGCCTCGGTGTAAAAAAGCTGCTGTTTACCTGCTTCGTGCTGTGTTAGGAGTCCTTTCCTCCGGCGAAAGCTTGGGAAAGGACACATATATGTTCTATTTTGATCCCTCTGAATTTGGAAAGAGACTCAAGGAGCAGCGAAGGGCTGTGGGAATGACCCAGGAAGAGCTGGCAGAGGCGCTGGGGCTGGCATCGAAGCAGCATGTGAGCCGTATGGAGCGCGGCGTGGAAGCCTGCTCCATTGATCTGTTGGTTGAGCTTTCCATGGTGCTTCATGTGAGTACGGACTATCTGCTCATGGGCAAAGAAGCTGCCCGGGAAGAATTAAAAGATCAGATCTTTTCCGTGATCGGCCAGCTCACGGAGATTGCGAAGAAGGCATGAATGATTTGATTTTTCACTAAAAGTAGCCGTAGGAGGGCTACCGGAATGGCCGTACCGGGGCCACGGAAAAAGAGTTCATTTCTCCTA
>CAVKOQ010000023.1:0-26323 GCA_963657995.1 bacterium | reverse complement strand
CCTTGAAAATGACGGAGTCAGAGTCCGTTGCCTTACCATTTGGCGATAGCCCAATATTTATTTCATAGCCTTGCTGACTACGTATATTATCTTATCATAAATTTTCATTTTGTCAAGCTTTTTTCAAATTCTTATGTTTTTTTAAACAGTTATGTTTTTTTGTATTTTTTCTCGTTGTCATGACAATGAGCCAATGTCGCGAGTATGCTCGAACTTTGGCTCATTGCTGCTCTTATGATTTTATTATACTTTTTATGATTCTTCCGTACCTACCGTACTATCTTTTTTACTCTATCTTCCTTCAGCTTCTACAGAATCTTTCTCAGACTTAGTCTCTTTTTTAGATATCTCCGGCTCTGTCTCATGAGCCTTAGCTGTCTCAGCTGTTGCTGTCTCGGACGATTTTGTTTCAAGCGATATAGTCTCAGATGATTTTGTTTCAGACGTTTTGGTCTCAACAGTGTCATCACTATCGTCATCTTCATCATCGATCAACTCATCCGATATATCAGGTGTCTCAAAGTACCCCTTGATAGTACCAAACGAACCACCGTCCCGCACAGCTACTCCGGCAAGTGTGAATGTGCATTCCATGTTGGATGGAAGGCCTTTTACGCTAATTTCACATGAAGTTGCATCTGTATCTGTAATTCGTGCAGAATAGCTCTGACCATCCTCATCCACAACAGATACCGTAGGATTCTTCCATTTTACCTTTTCTTTGAATACAACGTTCAGCAAGCCACTCTCGTAGTCTACATAATCTATCTTTGCTTTATTTCCACTCGATGAATCAGTTTCCTCTTCATCTTCTGCAGCTGTCACAGACTCTGTCTGTTCCTGCTTAGCAACAACCTGTGTCTGTGAAACTGCTGTCTGTTCTTTTTCTGTTGTTTGTACAGTACTCTCTTCTGTAGATTCAGGTACTGCAGTCTCTTCCTCCGTCTGTGGCAATGTCACTTCATGCACCAAAGCCGCATCAGTCGTGGCGATGTTATCGTTTTTAGAATGACCAACACTATAATCACTGTCTGCGATCTTTTGTGCAATCTCTTCCATGGTCATCTTCGCGAATTCATCCATATCCTCGTCTGTCAGCTCGTTATCACGAACCAGTTCCTGAAGGAAATATGCTTTTCCATATGAAATATTATATTTCTCGGACAAATTCTGAACTTCATCAGTTACCTTCATCTGCTGATCGTATACCACTGCCTGAACAGAGTGCTCTTGCAATGACAATTCGACATCTCCCACAACATCCTTACGCAGCGATGCTGCCTTTGTTTCATCATCGTTTGCAACGGTAACAAGAATGGCATTATCAAGATCATCAAGATATCCATTTCTAACCATAGAACCTATCAAAGCATTAACCGCAATGTCAAGGTCCACATTTTTAAGATCCATATCATCCAGTATAATCTCAGCATCATCATTCAGTGGACTGGCCTTCAACACCTTCTCATGGCGATTGACTGACAACTCAATACTAGGATTGACATCTATTCCAACAACTGAATCAACACGACTATTCTGATAAAATGAAACTCCACTGCCTAAAACAGTCACACACAGACAGGCTGCCGCTGCCATCGCCACATTTCTCATACGTCTGTATATCTTCACTCGCCGTGACGGCTTTAAATAGACTTCCTGCGGTGTCGAAAGATCAATCTTATCTAATACGTCCGGAGTAAGGATGTCCATAGCCGATCTAAGATGCGACTCTATCTCATCCTTTCCCCACACTGTTTCAGAGTGATCGGTCACTGAACTCCCTCCTCTCTCAAGTGTTTTTGTAATTTTTTCATGGCACGATTGTATTTTGAAAGCACTGTCGCCAATGGCATTTCCAAATCAGCAGCAATCTCCCGATGTTTTAAGCCACCGGAAGTATGCAAAAGAACAATCTGCCGTTCTTCTTCATTTAATATCTGTAGAGCCGCATACAAAACCATCTTGTCTGCAGCATCCTCAATCTGGGGACAAAACTCCCCCGTCTCCATCTCTGAAAGCTCTGAAAGTCCTATATCTGCCTCATGTTTTTTATCACGAAATCTCATATAGCAGAGATTTCTGGCAATCGTAAACATCCAGGCAAGAGGTTTACCCTGAGACTGGTAGCTTCCGGCAGATGTCCATACCTTTAAGTAAAGTTCCTGCATGATTTCTTCTGAATCCTGAGGATTTCTAAGTATGGAGAGAATAAAACCATATATAGTTTTATCTGTATTCTGATAAAGCTGTTGGAATGCCATCTTATCGCCTTCTGCCACACGCAATAGCAGTTTTTCATCGCTCATCTTATCATAGGCGACAGGTTCTTCCATGGTTGCTAAAAATCCCATCAAAAACATGGACGAAATTTCCTTTCTATATAACTTAATGCAAAGAAACCGGTTCTTATTGCATTTGTTATCAATCTTTTTTCATGCCATTTTGACTCTTTACGTTAACAAGTAAAAATCAATACCTATTTTCAGCACTTATTCATATTCAACCTGTTCCAGGAAAAGTCCCTCAGACGGTGCAGTAAAACCTGCCAGACTTCTATCACACATAGTAAGTATCTGCGACACAGATTCCGGTGTCCTCTTTTGAAGCCCTACTTCGATCAGCGTACCAGTCAGGATTCTTACCATATTATATAGGAAACCATTTGCTCGAAAACGCAATTCACACACACTGCCGTTCATAGATATATCTATGCTCATCAAATTACGCACTGTAGACTTTTTTATCCTTTTTAAAGAACAAAATCCCTTAAAATCATGCTCTCCTATCAGATATGAAGCAGATTTCTTCATTTTCTCTATATCAAGAGTCTCGCACAGACCATATACATACTTTCGTTCAAATACATTTTTCTTATCAGATGTCTCTATCCTATAGCAGTAAGTTTTTGAAACTGCATTCAATCGGCTATGGAAACGCACATCAGCCTCGCACGCCGACAACACAGCGATATCATCCGGGAGATAACGGTTTAGATAGTCTATAATTTCTTCTGTGCTCATCACATCTAAAGATTTAGGAATATGGAAATTAGCCACCTGCCCAAGTGCATGTACTCCCGCATCCGTGCGTCCCGAACCGTGCACTTCTATGGGACTTCCCGCCATTTTTTCAAGTACATTCTCTAATTTGCCCTGAATTGTCCTCTCGGTATTGCCCTGTTTTTGCCAGCCGTCATACCGGCTTCCGTCGTATTGCAAAGTAATTTTTATATTACGCACTGACATAGTTTTCACTCCATATATAACGCATTTATACAGATGATTATATTACAAGCATGGCTCAATGTAAAGCTGAGGCAAATTCTGCTGCCATACAACCAATATACAAAGATGGTAACTTTTTATAAAATGTTGTAAAAACAACAGACTTTTTTCTCATCAGCAGTTATACTTGTACCATGATACATGATGTTGGAGCAAAACATATCTTGTAACTGTTCTGAATCAGATATTTCATATGTATTTTCTGAACAGTTACCATATTTTGCAGTAACTTACAACGGATTAATAAGCAAGAAGAAAGATGAGGAATATATATGGTACGAAGAATTGTTGAAATTGATCAGAAAAAATGTAACGGCTGTGGACTCTGTGCTTCAGCCTGTCACGAAGGTGCCATCGGCATGGTTGATGGAAAGGCCACTCTTCTAAAAGATGACTACTGCGACGGACTCGGTGACTGTCTGCCCGCATGTCCTACCGGTGCTATTTCATTTGTAGAACGTGAAGCTGCAGCTTATGACGAAGCAGCCGTACAGGTTCATATGGCAGCACGCAAGGCAAAGGAGCTTTTAGAGGCAAATGCAGCCAATCCACGTCCGGCATTTGGCGGATGTCCCGGTTCTATGAGCCGTTTCATAAGCCGTCCAGACAACAATAATGAAGGGCCAGCCTCCAACGGGCATCATTCCTGTCCCGGCAGTGCTCCGGCTTCTATTGCTCATAACGGTACTTCTGAATCCGACTATCCTGCTAATACAGATTCAGCACCTGTTAGTGCACTCACAAACTGGCCGGTTCAGATCAAATTAGCACCGATCCGTGCACCTTATTTCGATGGTGCGAAACTTCTGATTGCTGCAGACTGTACCGCTTACGCTTACAGCCGTTTCCATCAGGACTTTATCCGAGGAAAAGTCACTCTTATCGGATGCCCGAAACTTGACAGCGTAGATTACTCAGAAAAACTAACAGAAATCATCAAAAATAATAACATCAAGAGCGTGACTGTTGTAAGAATGGAAGTTCCGTGCTGCGGTGGTATCGAACAGGCCGCAAAAAACGCCCTTCAGGCAAGTGGTAAATTCATCCCGTGGCAGGTAACAACCATCTCAATTGATGGAAGAATTTTAGACTAAAAACATTACACGGAGGGATTATCATGGAATACCCATACATCAAAAACATCACTCATGAAAAAGTTCAGAATTTAGCCAGTCTAGTAAATGCCGAAGAAGGCCAGATTGTCAGCAAAACCCTGGCACAGAACGAAGCAGTCAGCGTCACTTTATTTGCATTTGCAAAAGGTGAGGAAATCTCCACCCACGATTCCACCGGTGATGCCATGGTAACTGTTCTGGAAGGAACCGGACGTTTTACCGTTGATGGCATAGAATATCTCGTTCATGCCGGTGAAGTGCTCATCATGCCAGCTAAAAAACCTCATGCAGTTTATGCACCTGAGGCCTTCAAATGGATGCTGACGGTTGTTTTTCCCTTTAACTAAGCGTTTTTAATTTCATAGGGCACTCTTTCCTATGAAATTAAAAAATCCCCTGAGCAGCAAACTCAGGGGATGCATAGCGGAGACGGAGGGATTCGAACCCTCGTGCCGGGATGAACCGACAAACGCATTTCGAGTGCGCCGCGTTACGGCCGCTTCGCTACGTCTCCATTTAACAGGTGTCTTCTCTTAAGACACCTGTTGTATTATACATGATATTTCCATATTTGTCATCTGTTTTTTGTTGTATCTTCATAATATCACCACCCATTCAATCAATGTTATTCATGGGTATGTTTTATTCATCGATTTCACTCATCTTTTCCGTAATCTCACTCCACTATTATCACAATAAAATGCCATATTTTCTGCTTACTTTTGTTCTCTTGAAACTGTTTTGTAAATTTCAACGACCACGTTCTGCAACTTCTTAACGAAATTAAAAGATTTTTTTGAAAAATCCCCCTTTTCACACTCGCTTGTTTTGATTTTTGACCAATTTTAACCATGAACACTCCAAATTATCTTTTTGTAATATTGCACATAATTCATCGGTTATTCGGGTAATTTTTTTGTAAAATTTGTGCTAAAACTGCATTTAAAATCTTGACATCCTAAGTGTATTTCCATATAATGGAATCGATTCCACGATATGGTATGATTATATAATGAAATTGGAGGAGGAAATTATCCATGGCAGACCTAATTTATGAAGTACACGATCACCTTGCACACATTACATTAAATCGCCCTAAGCAGCTGAACTGTTTCAGCGAAGAGATGATCCATCTCTGGACTGAGGCTCTAGAAGACGTTCGTGACAACGATGATGTATACGCACTTCTTCTTTCCGGCAATGGAAAGGCGTTCTGTGCGGGAGGCGATGTCAAGGCAATGGCTGCCGGTGATGGTTTCTTTGAAAGTCAGGAAGATATCTCTTCCACTGCTCTCGCAAGAAAAAATTCACTCTGGAAAGGTATCCAGAGAATTCCGCTTCTTCTTGAAGAGATCGATAAACCTGTAGTAGCAAAGATCCACGGTGCTGCAGTCGGTGCCGGACTTGATATGGCTCTTATGTGCGACGTGCGTATCGCCGCAGAGAGTGCTTCTATGGCAGAGAGTTATTTCAATGCAGGAATCGTTCCTGGCGATGGCGGAGCTTATTTTCTTCCACGTCTTGTAGGACGTGATAAGGCACTTGATCTTTTCTGGACAACACGCACACTGAAAGGAAAAGAGGCAGAAGAAATGGGCCTTGTAACCCACTGTGTTCCGGATGATGAACTTGACGCATTTGTTGACAAATATATGCAGAAGATCTTAGCAGCACCTCAGCAGGCTATGCGTCTTACCAAACGTGCTGTCGTACAGGGTGAGCAGAGTTCTCTTCGTGCTTCACTTGACCTTATCTCATCCTTCATGGGTATCGTTACAGAGCTCGATGACTATCGTCAGAGAACCACAGCTTTGGTTGAGAAGATGCATAGAAAAGCACAGTAACAAGAAAAGCCAGCTTTTTTGAGCATAAATATATTAAACAAAAAATACCAGCTATCCGAAATGTATTTCTTCAATCTTAAGAAATCACTTTCAAATAGTTGGTATTTTTTCATTTCAAAATTGTTAAGAATATAGATATCGTTCTGAATAGCTCCTATTTCTCAGATTTTCACTCTATCGTTCCGCCTCCGACGACGTATTCACCATCATAGAATACAACTGCCTGTCCTGGCGTTGCGGCTCTCTGCGGTACATCGAATACACACTCGACTCTGTCTTCATCTATTTTTCTTATCATACAGGATGCACCCTTATGACTGTAGCGAATCTTGGCATCTACACGCATTTCACTGTCACCAAGATCTTCTATCGACATCCAGTTAAGATTAGTACAGGTCAGACGGTTTGAGAAAACATCATCATTTTCTCCAATCACGACCTCATTTTTCTCCGGACGGATCTCTGTTACAAAAACAGGATGTCCAAGTGCCAGATTTAGGCCTTTTCTCTGTCCGACGGTATAGTGGGTGATTCCCTTATGCCGTCCCAAGACATTGCCGTATTTATCTACAAAATTGCCTTCTTCAATCCGACAATCAGTATTTTCCTCAATAAATTTTGCATAATCGTTGTCAGGCACAAAGCATATCTCCTGACTATCCGGCTTATGTGCCACCGGAAGTCCTATCTCTTCTGCCATATCACGAATCTTATCTTTAGTATATTCTCCAACCGGCATCAGTGTATGTGCAAGCTGATGCTGTGTCAGATTGTAAAGTGCATAGGTTTGATCCTTTGCTGCCGTAGCAGACTTGCAAATAGCATAACGGCCATTCGGAAGCTTCTTTACCCGTGCATAATGTCCTGTTGCAATATAATCAGCCCCTATCTCCAGACTTCTCTGAAGAAGAGACTCCCATTTGACATATCTGTTGCATGCGATACATGGATTCGGTGTATGTCCGTCCAGATATTCCTGCACGAAATAATCCATGACATTTTCTTTGAACTCTTTTTTAAAGTTCATAACATAATAAGGGATCTCAAGACGTTCAGCTACTCGTCTGGCATCATCGACCGCACTCAGTCCACAGCATCCTCCGTGTTCTTCCTGTTCTACATTGGTCTCATCCTGCCATATCTGCATGGTAACACCGATCACGTCATATCCCTGTTCCTTTAAAAGCCAGGCAGCCACGGAGGAGTCAACTCCTCCTGACATGCCGACTACAACTTTTTTCTTTTCCATCAATACTCTTCTTCGATTTCTTCTTCGCCGATATCTGTCTTCGGTTTTACGAGTCCCTTGATTTCAATACCGTTCTTCTGTGCATAATCCCAGAGTGCAGCGTGAATTGCCTCTTCTGCAAGCAGTGAACAGTGAACCTTTACAGGTGGAAGTCCGTCAAGTGCCTCCATAACGGCCTTGTTTGTTACTTCCATAGCCTCCTGAATGGTTTTTCCCTTTACCATCTCGGTAGCCATACTGCTGGTTGCTACGGCTGCTCCGCAGCCAAATGTCTTAAACTTAACATCCTGAATAATCTGATTTTCATCAATATCCAGGTAAATACGCATAATATCGCCACATTTTGCATTGCCGACGGTGCCCATGCCGCTGGCATTTTCAATTTCTCCTACATTCCTCGGATGCTGGAAATGATCCATTACTTTCTCTGAATACATCTGGTGTTTCCTCTCTATATAAAATGTCGTAACTGTCTAAATCTTACTGCTGCGGATGTTTTTTGATATAATCCTCGTAAAGTGGGGACATAGAACGAAGACGTTCTACAATCTTCTTTAAGCAGTCTACTGTGAAGTCGATCTGCTCCATGGTTGTCTCTGCTGACAGAGTCAGACGAAGTGAACCATGTGCAATCTCGTGAGGCAGTCCAATAGCCAGAAGCACGTGGGACGGATCAAGAGATCCTGAAGTACATGCAGAACCGCTGGAACCGCAGATACCTTCCATATCCAGCATGATAAGCATGGACTCACCCTCGATAAACTGGAATGCGAAGTTTGCATTATTTGAAAGTCTCTGTGACGGATGACCGTTGAGACGTGCAAACGGAATCTCCTTAAGGACGCGATCGATCAGATGGTCACGCATCTCTTTCTCTTTTGCAATACGCTCATCCATAGTAGCCATGGCAATCTCAACCGCCTTGCCAAAACCTACGATACCAGGTGTATTCTCAGTACCACCGCGGCGTTTTCTCTCCTGTGCTCCGCCGTGGATGAATGAACGAATCTTTAATCCGGTACGAATATAGAGGAAACCGCTTCCTTTCGGTCCATTTAATTTGTGTGCACTTGAACTGAGCATATCGATATGATACTCATCTACATTGATCGGAACATGTCCGAATGCCTGTACTGCATCTGTATGGAATAAAATACCGTGTTTTTTCGCAATCTCACCAATTTCCTTAATCGGTTCAATCGTACCAATCTCATTGTTTGCAAACATAACCGAAATAAGAATGGTATCCGGTCTGATAGCCTTCTCAAGCTCATCTAATTTAACAACACCAAATTCATCTACATCAAGATAGGTAACTTCAAAACCTCTCTGTTCAAGATATTCGCATGTGTGCAGGATGGCATGGTGCTCTATCTTGGTTGTGATAATGTGTTTGCCCTTCGCCTGATATGCCTCTGCTGTGGAAACAAGTGCCCAGTTATCAGACTCTGTGCCGCCATAAGTAAAATAAATCTCGTTGGACTTAGCTCCAAGTGCCTTAGCTATCGTCTCGCGTGCCTGTGCAATGGCTCTTTTAGGCTCTGCAGAAAAATCATATACGGAAGACGGGTTGCCATAATACTCCGTAAAATACGGGAGCATAGCCTCCACTACCTCCGGACGCGTCTTGGTTGTCGCTGCATTGTCCAGATAAATCAACTGTTTCATAACTAATAATCCGCCTTTCTTCTTGGTTTATGTACGCCTGTAATTATCATGTTTTTCTGATGACGCACATATCTTGTAGCAATAAAGGTAAAAGCTTCATCTACGTTCCCTACTATTATATAGGAAAATAAAAAAAATACAAGCCAGAATGTTGGTTACAGTAATCAAAACTCCAGCTTCCAAAACATGCTTTCATGTCTGTGGGAGCTGGAGCTTATGACACACACTATAACGTTTTTCTAAATCATCGATTCTTAGCCGGAGGATCTAAGCTAAGTTTTCTCTTTGTCTTGATATCTTCTGCCTCTTTTGGCCGTCTAATCTTATCAGCTTCCTCCTTAGCTGAAAATGCCTCGTGTTGAAGTTTGGCAAAAGAAATCTTTTCTTTTTTAGATTGTTCCTGTGCAGGGTTCTGTGCTTTCGTTTTATTCACGATATCTCTCAGAAAATTATTTTCTGCATCTGTGCGAAACTTACCTTCAGGAAATGCATCAATAAATTTCTTATACGGTGCCAAAAGCTTTTCTCTGTCAAGTTTGCTAAACTCATCAAGTTCCTTCTGGTCAAATTTTAGAATTAGCCTATCTGTGGCTTCTGCCTCTCGTATTTTTGGACTTTTTAATGAAACACTGTTGCTTCTGGCCCTTCTTGGCTGTACTTCTGCTTCATGATTCTTAGCCTCTTGTTTTATTGGCTGTGCCTCTATTTTTTGATTCTTAGCCTCCTGTTTTATTGGCTGTGCCTCTACTTCTGGATCCTTGGCCTCATGTTTTATTGGTTGTGCCTCTACTTCTGGATCCTTGGCCTCATGTTTTATTGGCTGTGCCTCTACTTTTTGATTCTTAACATCCTGTCTCCTCGCCTCATACATCTGCGTCATCAATGTATTTGCTTCCTGCTTATGCTCCTCACTATAATTTTTAAATTCCTGCATTGAAGTCTTCATTCCAGTCAGAATAGCCTGCATCTCTCTTGCAGCACTCAAACGCTGCTTTCCAAGTTTTCCAGGAAAAATTTGACGCTCTTTATATTTTATATAGTCGCTTACCTGCTTAAGCATATCATCGATATTATTATCAAATCTCACCATATTTTCGGTATTCAAGCAGTTTTCTTTGTAATTTTCATTATTCCATTTATTTGCATTAAACACGTTCATCTGAACAAACATACTTCTAAAATGATCCGTCATTTTCCCCTTACTAAGGGTGTCCATTTGTTTGCTTATCTGGTCAAACCGTTTGAATCTGTCCATAATATCCTTAACATGTTCATCTCTTTTTGTTGTAAAGTTAGCTAATTTTTCATCTTTTTCCGCTCTTTCAGGCACATAATTAGAACGTTTTATGGATTCCTGTATTTTCTCTTCATTGTAGAGAATTTTATCTTTATCATTATTGATTTCATACGCAACCTTCATATAAGGCATGAAGAGATGAGAATTTCTCAGTTTATTGGCACCAGCCATTTTTCCCAGTTCTTCTTCTGTTTTATTCTCTTTTTGGCTGTATTCAGTCAGATAGTCAAGAACTGTTGTACAGGATTTAAAGAGTTTACTCTGCTCATTACCATCCTTTTCAAACTGCTTTCTTATGTCTGAAAAACCGTATTTTTCTCTATCTATCTGAGCCTCATCCAGTGCTTTCGAATTATTAGTTTTTAATGCATTTCTTATCTCATTATTAAACTGATCCTCTGCCCATCTTTTTTGCTCATACTCAGTACGTTCTGCAATGATTCTTTTTTCATTTGAGACAAGTTCATACAGCTCACTGTAGTACTGTGCATCCATGGCAGCATCGCTGTTCAGATTTCCGCCCATCTTTGCAAGTGCTTCCATGGCACGGTTTTTGATCTCTTTATGGATTTCAGTCTCGTTTTCCGGCTCTTTAAGAGTATTTATAAAATTCTCATAGGCCACTTTAGCCTGTCCTGTAAGTTCACCATTATCATTGTTCCATTTCATTAATTGGAATGCATCAAAAAACAGATCCATCTGAGCACTCGTAGCTGAGCCACTTAAACATAACTGTGCACTTTTCTTTAACTTCTCAATTTCCTCGATATAGTAGTTGACATTCGGCATATTTTTTCTCCCTTATAACATATTTTTTAATCAAAATATCGTTCCCGCATTAATAGTACCATATAATGTGGGACAATTGTGGGACAAATTGTCTTTTATATGAAATAAAAAACCGTTCAGTGGGAGGGGTCAACTCCTGACTAAACGGTTTTTTATTAAATCTTTGTCTCCACTTCTGCCTTGAAATCCGTTACCCAATTGGCAGCAATTTCATGGAAATAGGCTGTCATCCTCCGAGAGGGAATCTTCGGACAACTGCTTTGGCACGGCCATTGGCTTCTGACCACGCCTGGAGGGTTGATGCAATAGGGTTTTTTATATTTAGAAGAAATAAACTGGTAACGGATACCTGTCAAAACTTATACATAAAAGGTTTAAATATCTCATCAGGCAGTTCATCGCTTGACATCACATCATTATTGTAATATGATTATATATCATCGTGATAAATTCAAGTTCAAACACTTGTCATCTCCTGATGGATATAATATATCACGCATCAACGCTAAATGCCATTCCCGGAAATAAAATAAAAATATTGTTTTTTTGCAATATTATAAGTAATTGAAAATAGTTCTATAAAGCAAACACTTAGTAAACAACATGGAGGCACAAAATGTATATCAAAAACCCGGAATATTTTATTACCACGGTTAGAGAGGGAAGTATTTCCAAGGCTGCAGAAAAATTATATCTGTCACAGCCATATTTAAGTCAATGCATTGCAAGAACAGAAAAGGAATTGGGTGTCAAACTCTTTGACCGCAGTCACATGCCGCTCAAACTGACGGAAGCCGGAAAAATCTATATGCGTTATCTTGAAAGTGTGGGGGTTCTGACCGGCCAGTTTGAAGAACAGCTCGGAGAACTTAAGACAGGTCGAAGCCGTACGCTTAATGTCGGTATGACACTGTGGCGTGGTTCAGTCCTGCTGCCGGAAATTCTGCCAAGCTACTCAGAAACTCACCCTGATGTCCGTATTACATTGCGTGAACACCACACCAATCAGCTTTCCAAGCTGCTGCAGGAAGATCAGATCGATTTTGCACTGATGAATATGCCACTCAATCTGGATGATTTCGTATATGATACCATCTTCAACGAGAGACTTTTACTTGTTGCAAGCAAGGACCACCCGGCAATCAGAGATTTGACGGCCGGAACTCCGGATCATCCGCTTCCAATCGATATGAAAAAACTCAGCAAAGAACGCTTCATTCTCCTGCAGGAAGATCAGGTCATGGGACATGCCATGAAAAATCTCTTTGCCAAGATGAATATAGAGCCTAAAGATGCCCTTTATACCACCAGCAGTACTACATCTGTAAACCTTGCGGCAAGAGGTTTTGGCATCACATTCTTACCTGAAGCCGGCATCCGCCACACTGCTCATGTAGAACAGCTTGCTTTCTTTACCGTAGACAATCCTTCATTCAGCGTTCCTCTGCTCCTTTTATATAGAAAGAACAGCATCATCTCACCGCAAGCGAGAGATTTTATAGATATGGTAAAAGAGTATTACAGAAATCTGGAAGCAAACAAAGCAAAAGAATAAGATTTCATAGGATGCACTTTTCTATGAAATAAAAAAAGCAGCTGCCTTGGAGTATTTATTTACCCCCAGGGCAGCTGTTCTTTTATCAGTATCATTCTCTTTTGTTTGTGCTTATGCCAAGGAATCCAGTGAATTTTTATATTAACATAATTGGCAGTGTGGCATATCCAAATTATTCAGCCTGCTCTGATTCTTTCTTTGCATTCAGATATTCCTGGATATTGGACATAACCTGATCTGCGTTCAGACCGTGAACCATGCAAGCCTCTTCTAATGACTCACCGATTGAAGATGGACAGCCAACACAGTGCATACCTGCCTCCATCAGAACATATGCAATACCCATATCATACTGAAGCATCTCGCCCATAGTGGTTGCTTTTGTGATTTCCATGATATAAATCTTCCTTTCTATAAAACTTGTGGACCTTTACGAGTCCCCAAACAAGATTAATTGTTTCTGTAACCGCCTATTGATTCAAACGTTACGAACATATCTATACTATCACGAATCATAAAGTTTTACTATACCTTTTTTTCTTATTTCACAGGACGCACTTTCCTGTGAAACTCAAAAAACCGAGTGTAACTTTTTGGGCGATGTTACACTCGGTTTTTTGATTCTTAAGAAAATGATGGTTGGAATAAAATAAAATAATCTATTGCAACAGATCCTGCCTATTGCAGTACTCTGTATGCAGCAATTTGTGCGCCAATTCACCACACGGCTCTCCAAGATATGTCTCATATATCTTCTTGATTGCCGGATTCTCATGTGATTGTCTGACAGGAAGTTTGCTTTCTGCCTCGTAAATAGCCCTCTTCCTCTTCTCCATGATCGACCATGTCTTCGGTGGATTTCCACCACCTCCAATACAGCCGCCAGGGCATGCCATAATTTCTATAAATTGGTAATCTGCTGTTCCATTTTTAACCTTTTCAAGCAGAATTTTTGCATTCTTAATGCCATGTGCCACAGCCACCTTGATGATCTGTCCATTCAAATCCACCTGTGACTCCTTGATTCCTTCGAATCCGCGGGCAGGTGTATACTCAAGATGTTCCATCTCTTTTCCGGTTACCACCGCATATACAGTGCGAAGTGCGGCCTCCATAACACCACCGGTAGCTCCAAATATAAGTCCGGCTCCGCTTCCCTCACCAAATGGATCGTCAAAAGGTGTATCAGGAAGCTCTGCAAAATCTATTCCGCCGGCACGTATAAGTGATGCCAGTTCCTGCACTGTGATAGAAATATCAACATCCTGATATCCACTGTCCTTCATTTCCGGACGAGTACATTCAAACTTCTTCGCAGTGCATGGCATAACAGAAACACTGCAGATATCGCTTGGCTCTATACCCTCGCGGTTTGCAAACCAGGTCTTTATAAGTGCACCAAACATCTGCTGAGGTGATTTTGCAGTTGATAAATGTTTTGTATACTCAGGTGCATAGGTCTCACAATATTTAACCCATGCCGGACAGCATGATGTGATCATAGGAAGAGTTCCGCCATTTTTAAGGCGGTTCAAAAGCTCAGTTCCCTCTTCCATGATCGTAAGATCGGCAGAGAAATCCGAATCGAACACCTTATAAAAGCCCAGTCGCTTGAGAGCCGACACAAGACGTCCCGTGCTCACCACACCCGGCTTTTCACCAAGTGCCTCAGCCAGTGTGATGCGAACCGAAGGTGCCACCTGAATAATAAGTTTTTTTCCAAGTTCTCTCTGGCGATATAACCCGTAGGTATGATAGTGAACCGTCAATGCTCCTGTAGGACATACCTGTACACACTGGCCGCAGTTAATACAGTTGGTATCTGCCAGTTTTTCACCGTATGCCGGGGCAATAAGAGTGTGAAATCCCCTGTTTTCCTTAGAAAGAACGTTGATTCCCTGAACTTCGTTACATACCTCCATACATCGACCGCAAAGTATACATTTCTGCGGATTGCGCATGATAGCCGGGGAGCTCCAGTCTTCTTTCTGATGGCGAAGCTGCTTGTCATATCTGATATTAAGGTGCATACCAAGATCCTGTGCCACCTTCTGCAGATCGCATTTTCCATCCTTTGGACATACAAGGCATTCCTGCGGATGTCTCGCAAAAATCAATTCAAGAATATTTCTTCTGGCCTTCAAAACTTTTGGAGAAGCTGTCTGAACAACCATCCCCTCAGAAACCGGAGTACTGCAGGCTGTCGGAAGCAGTCTCTGACCTTCTACCTCTACCACACAGATGCGACAGACCGCTTTAATGCTAAGATCCTCATGATAACAAAGAGTCGGGATATGAATACAGGCTTTTTTCGCTGCCTGAAGAATAGTAGTTCCTTCCTCAACCTCCACAGGTTGTCCGTCTATTGTCAGATGTATAATCATACGATTCTTCCCCCTCTCTGTTCAAAACGCTCCGCATATGCAGTTCCTCTGCTGCGGTGCTTTGCATACGCATCACATGAATCATATATTCCATCTGCTACAGCTGCCTGTGCACAGATCGGACAATAATCTCTGTCAATATGTGCAAGATATTCCTTGCGAAAATTCTTTATGCTTGTCTGCACCGGAACAGCGGTCGAATGTCCCAGACCACAAAGTGCCGTAAGTCTCATAGTTTCTGTAAGCTCATCGATCTTTTCAAGATCTGGCAAGGTTGCCAGTTCACGACTGATGCGCGTAACCAGATTATAAAGCTGCTGACCGCCCTCACGACAAGGTGTACATTTTCCACATGACTCACCGCGAAAGAAGTCTAAATTGTTTCGCACAATATCTACAATACAGTTACCATCATCTATTACCAGAATCGTACCACAGCCGAGGCGTCCGCCGGATGCCGAAACCGTGTCAATATCCAGTGTCATATCGATCTGATCCGCATTGATGATCGCACCGGAAGTACCACCTGTCTGTACTCCCAAAAGCCCCTTTCCATTTGCTATGCCACCGCAGACTTCGTAAATAATATCCTTGAGATTAACACCCATAGGAAATTCAAATACACCTCTTCGCACAACATTTCCACAGACTGTAAATAACTTTGTGCCTGGACTGTTTTCTGTTCCGATACTTCTGTACCACTCTGCCCCATTTAAAACAATCGGAGCGATATTAGCCAATGTCTCCACATTGTTTAACATGGTTGGTTTTCCAAAGAGTCCGTGAATGCTTGGAAATGGCGGACGGAAACGTGGCTCTCCACGTTTTCCCTCTATGGACTCAAAAAGTGCCGTTTCCTCACCACAGACGTAAGCACCTGCACCTGAACGGAACTTGATCTCAAAGTCAAATCCGCTGTTCATCATATTCTTTCCTAAGAATCCGTTTTTTTCGGCATCCTCAAGTGCATCTTTAAGCAAAGGAAAAAGATACGTATATTCAGCTCTCAGATAAATATATCCGGTATGTGCTCCTACAGCCTTTCCAGCAATCGCCATACCTTCAAAGATCGCACACGGATCGGTTGAAAGAAGAATTCTGTCTTTGTTTGTTCCAGGTTCTCCCTCATCAGCGTTACAGACAATATATCTTACCGGATCATTTGCATGTGCAGTAAATTCCATCTTTCGATATGTCGGAAATCCAGCACCGCCACGTCCGCGAAGTCCTGAGGCACGAACAATATCAATTATGTCTTCACTTTCCATCGAAAGTGCTTTTTTTAACGCTTCAAAACCACCGCGTTCTGCATATTCCAAAGAATTTCTCGGATTAATCTTGCCGCGGTTCTTGAGCAAAACATGCATTTCCTCCATACTACTCCACATCCTCCCGTATATATTGTTTGATAATATCTCTCACTGATTCAGGTGTCAGATTGCCGTACACACGATCATTGATCATGATCGCCGGGGATATCTCACATAGTCCCAGGCAAGGACAGTATTCCAAGGTAAATCGTCCATCCTCAGTTGTCTCTCCTATATTGATCCCAAGCTGGTCTTCCATAGCCTGCACTACTGCCTGAGCACCATGTACATGACAAGGAGCACTTTTGCACATTCTTACAATGTATTTACCCCTCGGTTTTACTGACAGCATCGCGTAAAATGTAATAAAGCTGTACACCTTGTTCATCGGAATATCCATCTCTCTGGCAATGACCGATGCCACTTCCTTGGAAAATGCCGATACTACCTTCTGTGATCTTATGATAACAGTCATAAGCATATCGGGTCTTCCTTTGTATTCAGCTGCAATAGCAGCCACCTGCACCAGCTTCGATGCCGGTGTCTTATATACGTAACTATCCCTGTCCATCCTTCTCCCTCACTTTCACCAAAAAATACTCACAAATGCATCAATTTCAGACATACATTAATAAAAAGTTTCTATCAAACTTTTTTTCTGTTTGGCTAACTATCTTTTTGATTTAAGTAGATTATAGAAACGTGCTGACAAATTGTCAAGAAAAACTTACAATTTGGTTTGTTAATTGACAAACAGTTTGTTAGAGGGTAAGATGGAGATGTGAAATGGTAGCTATAATCTGAATCTGCAAAGACTCTGGGCAGCCACGATAAAAATTAGCATAAAGATAGGAGGCACAGATGGAAATTTCTAACTACCTGGATTTTAACTTTTTAATACGTTTTCTCGAAGGACTTCAAAAATTTCTCGGTGATAATTGCGAGATCGTTATTCACGATTACCGAAATGGCTACGACCACACGATCGTCTATGCATTTAACTCTCAATTAACCGGCCGTGAAATCGGTGGTTCCCCTAGAGGTGGCATGATCACACAGTTCGGCAATGACATTGAACCTCTCAAGCACTCAATTATCTCACTTGATACCAGTCGAAAGGATCAGCTTTTTAAGTCCTGTACAACTCTTATCGAAGACGAAAACCACAAAATTATCGGTTCAGTATGTATAAATATGGATGTCAAGGATCTCTACCTTGCACAGAACGCCCTGCAAAATCTGATCGGTCGCCCCGGTACTATAGGTGTATCCGCAGCCGTAGATGCCCGTATTGATGGTACACCCGGATTCGTATCAGCTGAATCTTATTCAGGAAATTCCGATCCACAAAGTTCACACGCAGGCGATTCCCAGAACCAGACATATATGTCAGATCACGAATTCATCTTAAAAAAGAATGTTGATGATATTCTTAAACACTATATTTATCAGGCAGAATCGATGGTCGGAAAACCGATGACACTGATGAATAAAGAAGAAAAAATACGTACACTGGATTATCTTGACCAGAAAGGTGTATTTAAAATCACAAAAACCAGCCTGCTTTTGTGCGATGCGATGCAGATTTCCAAGTATACATTGTATAATTACCTGGAAGAGGCAAGGAATTACAGAAAGAATGAAGTCTAAAAAAACCAGCCACATCCTAGGGATGTGACTGGTTTTTTTTGCATTTTACTACTGCTCGTCCTCTTTAAGCACATACGGTGTCATCTGATATACATAGTAATTAAGCCAGTTTGTGTAAAGTGTGTTTGACATATTTCTCCATTTAAGAACAGGCATTGAAAACGGATCATTGTCCGGATAATAATTACATGGTATCGGCGGATTCAGACCCTTTTTAAGATCCCTGTGATACTCATTATTAAGCGTCATTCTGTCATACTCCGGATGCCCCTGAATAAAAATCTGGCTTCCATCCTGATTCATCACCAAAAATACACCTGCTTCATCAGATTTGGCAAGAATCTGCAACTGCGGATGTTTAAGAATATCTTCTTCACGGTCCTCGGTATATCTGGAATGTGGACAATAAAAATAATCATCAAGACTTCTTACAAGCGGAACCTTGCGGTGCAGAAGATGATGCTCATAAATTCCTGAAAGCTTATCCTTTCTCTGATGTTTCTGAATACCATAATGATAATAGAGACCTGCCTGCATACCCCAACAGATATGAAGTGTAGATGTCACATGAGTCTTGCTCCACTCCATAATCTTAGTAAGTTCTTCCCAGTAATTGATTTCCTCAAATTCCATATTTTCAACCGGTGCACCGGTAATAATCATACCGTCAAAACGCTTGCGGTGGATCTCATCAAAAGTTACGTAAAACTTATTGAGATGAGTCTGTGAAGTATTCTTGGAAACATGAGTCTGGAGCATCAAAAATGAGCAATCGACCTGCAATGGTGTATTGGAAAGTGCTCTGAGGAGCTGTGTCTCCGTATCCTCTTTGATCGGCATAAGGTTTAGAATCAAGATCTCAAGCGGACGGATGTCCTGGCTCATCGCCCTGTCTTCATCCATCACAAATATATTCTCAGATTCAAGAATCGCCTTAGCAGGGAGATCCTTCTGTATTTTTATTGGCATGGTTTATATCCCCTTTCTCTTATAATTTTAGAAATTCCTCTTCTGACAGAATCTTTACCCCCAGCTCTCTGGCTTTTTTATTCTTCGATGATGACGATGTCACATCGTTATTTATCAGGTAATTTGTCTTGGATGTCACGCTTCCGGTCACCTTACCACCGCGTTGTTCAATTAGTTCCTGCAGCTCTTTACGATTCTTGAAATGTTCCAGCGAACCGGTTATGACGAAATTCATTCCTGCAAATGAGTCATCTGAGCCCTCGCCATCTTCTTCATCTGTCTCAAAGTTAAGCTCTAAAAGCAGATGGTCTACTATTTTATTATTTTTTTCATCTGTAAAGAATGCCGTCCATGCCTGAGCCAGAACTTCTCCGATTCCATCAATCTCGGTAAGTTTATCTACTGTGGCGTGTCGCATGGCATCGAAATCATTTTTATAATATTTGCATATCATCTTGGCATTAGCAAGACCAATACCCGCAATTCCCAGAGAATATACCATTCTCGGCAATGTGGTATGTGATGCTTTTTTAGCCGCGGCTACCAGATTGTCATATGATTTCTGACCAAATCCTTCCATTTCCACAATCTCTTCCTGATGGCGGTCCAAATGGAAAATATCTGCATACTCGTGGATCATGCCGACACCGATGAATTTTTCAAGCGTAGCCTCTGAAAGTCCTGCGATATTTAACGCATCTCTGCTCGTAAATAGCGTAAAACTTTTTATCTTCTTGGCCTGACATTCAGGATTGGTACAGTAGAGTGATTTTACATCATTTAGTTTACGAATCTCAGTCTGACCGCCACAAACAGGACATATCTTCGGAATATCACGCACACCGCTCTTAGTCAGGTTATCTGCTATCTGCGGAATGATCATATTGGCCTTATATACGGTAATTCTGTCTCCGGCTCCAAGTTCTAAAGACTCCATAATACTTATATTGTGAACGCTGGCACGGCTGACTGTAGTTCCCTCAAGCTCTACCGGTTCAAACACAGCCACTGGATTGATAAGTCCTGTTCTGGACGCACTCCACTCTATATAAAGAAGCTCAGTCTCCTGTATCTCATCGGCCCATTTGAATGCTATCGAATCGCGTGGAAATTTGGCTGTACGCCCAAGTGACTGTCCATAGGATATATCATCATACAATAGCACCAGACCATCCGATGGCGTATCATTTTCCTTAATCGCCTCGGAATACATTTTTACTGTATCAGGCAAAGTTTCTTTTGTAACTTCATGGTACTCAACCACTTCAAACCCTAAGTTTTTCAGCCATTCAAACTGCTCTTTTCTTGAATTTTTGAAATCTACATCATCTGCCTTTACAAGACTAAATGCATAAAAATGTACATGTCGTTTGGCTGTGATCTCACTGTTTAACTGTCGCACTGAACCACTGCATAGATTTCGTGGATTCTTATATCTAGCGTCTACATCATCAATCTGCTCATTTATCTTTTCAAAATCAGAATATCTGATAATCGCCTCTCCTCTAAGGATCAACTCTCCTTTGTAGGATATACTCAAAGGAACATTAACAAATGCCTTTGCATTGGCTGTGATGACCTCTCCTATCTCTCCATTTCCTCGTGTAACTGCTTTAACGAGAACTCCATTTTGATAAGTAAGTACAATCGTAAGACCATCCATTTTCCATGACAGGAGTCCTTTCTGATCTCCGAGCCACTGCGTCAATTCATCCACACTTTTAGTCTTACTTAAAGAGAGCATCGGCTTTTCGTGGCGTTCTTTAGGAAGCGAACTCACAACCTCGTAACCTACATTCTGTGTCGGACTGCCGGCAAAGACAATTCCTGTCTCCTTCTCAAGCATAACCAGCTCATCATATAGCTTATCATATTCGAAATTGCTCATAATTTCGCGACTTTCCTGATAATAAGCACGACCTGCTGCCTGCAATATTTCTATCAGCTCTTTTATGCGTTTTGTCTTGTCCTCTGACATCTGCCTGATTCCGCCTTTCCATCCAACATATATTCCAATTTCTGTCTTTCCTTCGCTGTCACTTCACGGTATTCACCGGTTTTAAGCCCGTCTAATGTAATATTTAAAATCCTTATTCGTTTTAATGTCTGCACTTTATATCCAAGTGCCTCGCACATGCGGCGAATCTGACGGTTTAGTCCCTGTGTAAGAATGATTCTAAAACTCATTTTTCCGGTCTTTTCCACCTCACAAGGCCTGGTTACTGTATCAAGGATTTTAACACCGGCACCCATTTTCCGAATAAAGTCATCTGTAACCGGCTTATCTACCGTAACGAGATATTCTTTCTCATGCCCATATCGTGCCCGCAAAATTCTATTAACCAGCTCGCCTTCATTGGTCATGAGAATCAGCCCTTCAGAATCCTTATCAAGACGTCCGACAGGATAAATGCGAACCGGATAATTTAAAAATTCTACGATATTTTCCGCCCTGTCCTTATCAGAAGTCGTACAGACGATTCCTCGTGGCTTATTGACTGCCAAAAGTACAGGTACTTCTTTACCTGACACAGGTATTCCGTCACAGGCAACTTTCTGCCCCGTCATAAGTTTCTGACCAACTTTAGCCACGAGACCATCAATCGTCACACGACCATCCTCGATCCGCCGATCCGCTTCTCTCCTTGAGCAGACTCCAGCCTCACTGAGAAAGCGGTTCAGGCGGATACCTTCTGAGGGAATCAGGTGTTCCTGTTTGGCATTTATACTTGACTTCTCAAATGATTTATCATCTTGATCTTTTCGCATTCTATTCATCTTCCTTTGGATTACTTCATGTTTTTCACAGGTATCTATTTAGTTTCCTTACTGAATAAACATCGCATCCCCAAAACTAAAGAATCTGTATCTTTGGCGAATTGCCTCTTCGTATGCCGCCAGCACATGCTCTCTTCCGGCCAATGCGGATACCAGCATAACAAGAGTTGATTCCGGCAAATGGAAGTTAGTGATAAGGCAGTCGAGTATCTTAAATTTATATCCCGGATAGATGAAAATGTCAGTCCATCCGCTGCATGCACTTATGGTACCGTCTTCTGCTGCAGCTGATTCAAGGGTTCGACAGCTTGTCGTTCCGACACAGATAATTCGTCCGCCGTTCTTTTTCGTCTCATTGATAATCTCAGCCGCATCCTCTTCTATGCGGTAAAACTCTGAGTGCATATGATGTTCAAGCACATTGGATACCTTAACAGGGCGAAATGTTCCAAGTCCCACATGCAAAGTTACATGTGCAATCTTAACTCCCATTTCCTGAATCTTTCCAAGCAGTTCTTTTGTAAAATGAAGTCCAGCAGTCGGTGCAGCGGCTGATCCCTCATGCTTTGCATATACTGTCTGATAACGGTTCTTATCTTTCAAACGATGTGTGATATACGGCGGCAATGGCATCTGTCCTAACTGATCCAGAATTTCCTCAAAAATCCCCTCATATGAAAATTGAATCAGACGGTTGCCTTCCTCTACCACATCGATAACAGTTCCCTTTAAAAGTCCATCACCAAAATTAATTACGGTACCTGGTTTTGCCTTCTTTCCCGGCTTAACAAGAGTCTCCCAGATGTCATTTTCACGTCGTTTCAGAAGAAGGATCTCTATATGTGCATCAGTTCCTTCTTTACTTCCAATAAGACGTGCCGGAATTACCTTTGTATCGTTAATTACAAGACAATCGCCAGGATGAAGATATGAGACAATATCTTTAAACACTTTATGTTCCATCTCGCCTGTCTCTTTGTTAAGCACCAGAAGTTTGGAAGAAGATCGATCCTCCAATGGATCCTGTGCAATAAGTTCCTGTGGTAAATCATAATAAAAATCTTTAACGTCCATTATTTTAGCCTCATTATTCTATATTCTATATGTATTATTCTATGTTTCTTGGTCTATGTTTCTTGGTTTTCATTCATATAAGATGCACCCTGTTTCATAAATTCTACTCTTTCACGCAGGACTTCATCCTGTTCCATAGCAGCATTAAGTGCTTCATCAGTCTGCTTGCTTAAAAGTCTCACATCCTCATTGACAGACAAATCGTCAAAAAACTGCCTCAGTTCTGCCGACACCTCGCCATCATAGATAAGCCAGCTTCCATCATCAGATTTGACAGCATAGATGCGAACCAGACTTGGTGCGGGTGTTTCAACTCCTGTATACAAAACTTCATAATATACATATGCTGCCACCTCACCATCCTTTATTCCCGGTGTGGTGTAACACTTTATATTCTGATAACCCGATATGTACTGCTTCTGCTCTTCAAATTCTTTCTGATACTTCTCCTGTTCACTTAGATCCTTAGATGTGAATAAATTCATAAAAGTATCCATATCACAGTCTGAAACTGACTTAAAATATATATTCATAAGCTGTGCGATGCCAGGCTCACCATTTTCAGTCAGTATACTTCCACCCAGATCCAGTATATATTCCTTCGTATCAGGTTCAAATATGGTTTCTGTTTCATCTGTATCCACCATTGCAGGAGAAATAGTATCTTTTTTCCACAATACATCAGTCATTTTCCCCGAAAGCAGACCAACAACACCGATTATGAAAAGTAAAATCAGTGCTGTAACAAACATCACTATTCGCCTGAGTTTCCAGTCTGTTGTGCTCTTTCTGCTGCGACCTGGTTTATTATCATTGTCTTCCAACTACATGCCTCCTAACCATTTGCATATAATTTAGGTATTCTTTTAGATTATCAAATTTTCCGGCTTTTGACAACCGGTTTGCCACACAAGAGCAACTACGTTTTTGTTTCATAGGACGCACTTTCCTATGAAACAAAAAAAGAAAGAGCCGCAACTCCTGCAAAATAAGGGGTGCAGCTCTTTTTCATTTTACTCAGCATCGATAAACAGCTGACTTACATCAAATGCCTCATCGATCATGCCCGATTCATACATAAAATCTGCCGTCTTCTGGAAACCATCTTTGTCATCGTCTGTTATCTCAGTTGAGAAATCATAGAGATCATACATACTTCTTACCGCGTCTGCATCCAAGTCAAGCTCATCAGCTACAATCTGCATGGTCTCATCCGGTTTTTCTTCCATAAAATCAGCAATTTCTGTCTGTGCCTCCTCAAGTTTTTCTATAATCTCTGGGTGTTCTTCATAGAATTCATTCGTCACTGCAACTGCGATAATCGCCTTAATCAGGCCTTCACCGTCAGCTACCAGATGATATCCCTGCTGCCCGGCATTGTATGCTGTTGCGCCGGCAACAAGTGCCACATCTACACTTCCGCCATCAAGTCCTGCTTTCGCATCCGGAATTGACATATTTACATAATTAACATCATCTATCGTCATGTCAGCTGTAGCGAGATAAGCAACCAAAAGCTCATGAAGGTTGGTTCCGGTCGGGCCTGCGATAGTCTTTCCCTTAAGACTTTCCGGAGTGTTAAGAGTATCATCCTTTGAATACATGCAAAACGCCTTCGGAGAACGGCTGTACATATTAAGTACCTTAATATCAGCACCGTTTGCCGCCGACAATATAACAGAAGTACCGCCAACTGCATAAAGAACCTGTACGTCTCCTGAAGCCAGTGCCTGTGTCTGATCAGCACCTGATGTAAGCTCAGCATAATCAACCGCGATTCCCATATCTTCAAATGTCTTCTCAAAAATGCCCTGATTTTTCTCTATGATAGTCGGTACATTGAGCGGAGAAGTTACATAAGTAAAGGTCAATTTATCCAAATCTTTAGTTTCCTTCACTGTAGCTTCTGATTCCTCTGAAGCATCTGTTGCAGAAACCTCGCCTTCCGGCTGTGTGCTCTCAGATGCATCCTTTGAGCCTGAGCATCCTGTCAAAGAAGCTGCGAAAAGGCTGAGTGCCATTCCCATCGCCATCAATCGTTTCATAATAACAATTCCTCCTCTATACACTAAATAGTTGATTTATAATATCCCTTTTAAGGGTTATCATCTCATCATTCAGAAGATTTCTCTCCTCGTTTGGTATATTTACATCATAAAGTGCTTTCACTGTACCATTTTCAATAACTGCAATCTGGCTTCCGAGAATCAGTGCCTCATCTATACTGTGGGTCACAAACAAAATACTGATTTTCTGCTCACTTTGTACACGCAAAAGCTCTTTTTGCATCTGTTCTCTCGTAAAATAGTCAAGAGCCGCAAACGGCTCGTCCATCATGATGAAAGTCGGCTCATATGCCAATGCCCTGGCCAATGCTGTCCGCTGTTTCATCCCGCCCGATAACTGTGACGGATATGCCTTTTCAAATCCGGATAAACCTACCGTACTGATAATCGCATTTATTTTATCCGGAATTATCTCTTTCTTTGAAAGTCCGAAAACCACGTTGTCCCATACATCAAGCCACGGCATAAGACGAGGTTCCTGAAATACAAACGCTGTTCTTTTTACACCTTCACTCCGTATTTCTCCACCATCAGCCTTCTCAAGCCCTCCTGTAAGGCGAAGAAGTGTCGTCTTGCCACACCCGCTTTTTCCCAGAATCACGGTAATCTTTCCGGAGTTCAATGATAAATTAATTCCCCTTAAAACTTCAAGGTCTCTGCCATCAACTTTATATGATTTATGAATATCTATCAGTTCAATTCCAGCCATTTTCACCGGATCCTTTCAGCACAAATCCTATAATCAAACCAAACAGTCTATCCGTCAGATATCCAACCGCTCCTATGGCAAGAATACCCACAATTACCTTGTCTGTTCTTGACATTTGCTGTGAAAACAGTATCAAATGTCCCAGTCCGGTAGATGCCGCCACCATCTCGGCGCCGATGAGTGCACGCCAGCTGTAGCCAAGTCCAATCCTCATTCCAACTAATATATCCGCTGTCGCATATGGTAAAACAATCCGGAAAAATTTGCGTTTTTTTGAGTATCCGAACATGTCGCCCACTTCAAGGAGCTTCGGATCACATCCAGTAAATCCCTTAACAATATTTAGATATATCGGAAAAAAAGACGCCAGCACGATAATCACCGTCTTGGTCATCTCGCCGATTCCGCACCAGAGAATCAAAAGCGGAATCATACTAAGAGGCGGTACATTTCGAAAAAACTGTATGATATAATCATAGTAAACATTGCTCTTAGGAAATAATGACCGAAACATCCCGACCATAAAGGCAAGTATAAATGAAATCACAAAACCCTTCATAACACGTAATGAACTTACCACGA
>CAVKOQ010000022.1:19704-26875 GCA_963657995.1 bacterium | reverse complement strand
GAACGGATGAAGAGATAGAGTAGAAGAAATTCAGTGTGCAGTTTTGAAGGTATATAGGTTAAACCGTTGTACAGAGATGTATGACGGTTTTTTTGTTTCATAGGAAAGTGCGTCCTATGAAATTCCCTTAAAAAAGCTATAGCTCACACTACATTTTGTGAATCTCAATATATTTCATAAGAAACATATTGAGATATCGGAAATTACTGTGTTACAATCAAAAGTAGTGTGTATCAGAAAAGAGGTGGTATTTTATGTCAAACACTGGAAGTGAAATTAACGATAATTTAAATATTGATTTTAAAAATCTGACTGAATATATTCTGAAATCATATCTTGAGGCTTCTGAAGACAACATGGAAGTGCTTGCTTTACTTGATGATAATATGAGTGTAATTGGTACTGGAAAGACTGAATTTTACAGAGATCTGCAGGAATTTGTACAATCTTTCGCAAGAGATATAAGTCAGCGTGAGAAGGTTCGCTTTGAATGGCAGAATTTTGATTTTTATGAACGAGAACTTGATGATAAACATGTTCTCGTATACGGTAGTGTAATCATCCTTGGAAAGTTTGAAAGTGGATATGTTTGTATCAACATGGATACAAGATTTTCAATATTGTATGGACTGGTTGATGGCAGGTGGAAGCTGCTTCACATTCATCATTCAATTCCGGATAAGGATCAGATGGAAAATGAAGAATTTCCACGAACTCTGGGACAACAGATAGAGGAATCTAGGGCTGCGTTTTACACCCTTGCCAGAAATTTCAAAAATGTTTATTTAGTTAACTTAAAAAAAGAAACAGCAAAAGTTCTGAAATTTGAAGCAAAATATGTTGTTCTGCCAAGAATGAATGCTGATGAAGAATTTTCGTACAATGAGCTTATAGAGCCTTGGATAAAGACACTGGTTCACCAGGACGACCGTGAAATGCTGAGTCAGGCTCTAAGCATAGAGAATCTTAGAAAACAACTTTCTGGCCAGGATGAATATTTAGGAAATTATCGAAGCATTGCTAACGGAAGCATTAGCTACTATCAGTTCAATATATCCAAGATGGCAGAAAATTCTGACATAATTATTCTCGGATTTCAAAATATTGATAATATTATTAAAGAGCATATTGAAACCGAGAAGCGTGAGCGTGAAAAAGAAATTGCTTACCAAAAAGAATTGATTGCGGCAAAAGAAAGTGCAGACAGGGCCAATGCCGCTAAGACTGAATTTCTTCTTAGAATGTCGCATGATATAAGGACTCCGATCAATGGTATAATGGGAATGCTCGATATTGAAGATAAGTATTCTAATGATGTAAATAAGCTAACAGAATGCAGAACGAAGATAAGAGATGCATCTAAATTATTGCTCGATTTAATAAACGAAGTTCTAGATATGAGTAAGTTGGAAAGTGGTAAGATTATTCTTGAGGAAGTGCCGTTTGATTTTCGAAGTCTTGGAAAAGAAGTATATTATGCAATAAAAAAACAGGCTGATGACAGAGATATCGAAATAATAAATAAAAATTGTGATGTGGGAAACGGATATTTTGTCGGCAGTCCTGTGCATATAAAACGCATCATTATGAACATAGTAGGAAATGCGGTTAAGTACAATAAGGATCACGGAAAGATATACATTACTTGCAAAGTAATATATCCAAATGACGATACGTCAGATATGGTAAATCTAAAATTTATCTGTCGTGATACAGGCATTGGCATAGGTACAGAATTTATAAATCATATATTTGAACCATTTACCCAGGAAAATAAGTCATCTCGCACGAATTACACAGGTTCAGGACTTGGTATGTCGATAACCAAAAGTATTGTTGACAAGATGGACGGTTCTATTACAGTTCAGAGTGTAAAGGGAGAGGGAACGGTATTTGAGGTTGTTATTCCATTGAGAATTAGCGAGTCAAGTAATATTCGTAATGAAATAGAAGAGACACCGAAGGAGCTCTCACTTAAGGATGTAACGGTTATATTGGCAGAAGATAATGCTCTTAATATGGAAATTGCCAAATTCATACTTGAAGAGGATGGGGCTAACGTGATTGAAGCTTGGAATGGCAAGGAGGCTGTTGAAAGATTTGCATCAAGTGGTCCAAATGAGATAGATGCAATTCTATTGGATATAATGATGCCTGTACTTGGTGGCTATGAAGCGTCAAGGCAGATTCGTGTCCTGAACAGACCTGATGCAAAGACGGTACCGATCATAGCTATGACAGCGAATGCATTCGCTGAGGATAGAATCGAGGCTATGAATGCAGGTATGAACGAGCATATTACGAAGCCGCTTGATTCCAAGAAAGTTGTTCGTACAGTTATAAGACTGGTTGAGAACAGGTCGGCTCCTAACAGCTGCCAAAAAATGAAAAGTCATCCGGTATAGGTGCTGTAAACACCATATTTTTACCTGTGAATGGATGCGTAAATGATGCACGGTAAGAATGGAGAGTTTGGCGTTTTATAAATCTGTAATCAGGATTATACAGAAAATCGCCCAGAAGAGGATGCCCTATGGCTTTCATATGAACACGGATTTGGTGGGTGCGCCCGGTTTCTAATTGCAGACGTATGAGAGAACAGTCGAGATCATCACGGTAAGTAACCTGATCAAAATGTGTAACCGCATGTTCGCCGTTTTCCATATCGATGCAGCGCTCTATGGTTGAGCCATCTTTGCGTGCAATGGGCAGGTTAATAGTACCAGATTTATCGGTCTTTCCGGAAACTATGGCAAGATATTCGCGGTGTATTTCTTTTTTGGCAGTCATGTCAGAGAGAAATGCACCGCTTATTTTATGCTTGGCAATAATTAAAATACCAGTAGTATCGCGATCAAGGCGATTTACGGCACGAAATACGAAATTTTCACCTCGCTGTGCATACAGATATGCGATTGCATTTGCCACGGTATTGTCATGATGTCCCTGAGATGGGTGAACAGGCATACCGGCCTCTTTGTTTACGATCATGAGGTCTTCATCTTCATATATAATATTGATAGGGATATTAACAGGAAGGATATCAGATGAAGTGGTCTCATCAGGTAATAATAAAGTCAGAGTGTCACCGATATGCAGGGGAGTATTGAGCCATGACGGAGTGCCGTTTAGACAGATTTGTTCGGGATTCTTCTTTAGACAGATAAGTATTCTCTTAGAATATCCTAAATTACGAAGGAAAGTGCCAACATTACTTTCCTTATTTTCATTTGTGATTATATATGATAATATACGCTGCATTTATTAACACCTCGGTAAAATTTTAGACTATGGGTAACAGGATAACATAATTAATTATCTGGTGCAAGTTAATGTATATGGTTAAGTATCATCCTAATCAAAAGTATTTCCCTAATTCTATTGACTTGCGTCATAAAACCTAGTATCATTACTAATAAGTAAGACTGTTTTTATTTAAATTACTTATAAGTAAAACTAATAAATATAATACAGAGAAAAGGAGAATTAACAATGGCAAAAGTAGGAATTGTAATGGGAAGCGATTCAGATATGCCAATCATGGCACAGGCAGCAGATTTTCTTGATAAAATGGGAATTGATTACGAGATGACAATCATTTCTGCACACCGTGAACCTGATATTTTCTTCAATTATGCTAAATCCGCTGAGGAGAAGGGCTTTAAGGTAATTATCGCAGGTGCCGGTAAGGCAGCACACCTGCCGGGAATGTGTGCAGCGTTATTCCCGATGCCTGTTATAGGAATCCCAATGAAAACTTCTGATTTAGGCGGAGTTGATTCTCTGTATTCTATCGTTCAGATGCCGTCAGGTATTCCGGTTGCTACAGTAGCTATCAACGGCGGAAAGAATGCTGGAATCCTGGCAGCAAAGATTCTTGCAACTTCAGATCCTGAGCTTTTAGCTAAGTTAAAAGCATATTCTGAGGAGATGAAGAACGAAGTAGCAGGAAAGGATGAAAAACTTCAGAAATTAGGTCACAAAGAATATCTTGCACAGAAATAAATAAGTAACACGGGTAAATAAATAATATCTGATATTGAAATATTGAAATAAATAAGTAATACGGATAAATACGGAGGAAAATCATGGACTACAAAAATTCCGGAGTAGATATAGAGGCTGGCTACAAGTCAGTTGAACTGATGAAAGAGCATGTGAAGAAGACGATGCGCGAAGAAGTACTTGGAGGGCTTGGCGGCTTTGCCGGTGCATTTTCCTTGGCAAAGATTAAAGAGATGGAAGAGCCGGTTCTTTTATCTGGAACTGACGGTTGTGGAACCAAGGTAAAACTGGCTATTATCATGGACAAACATGACACTATCGGTATAGATGCAGTTGCCATGTGTGTGAATGATATTGCATGTGCAGGAGGCGAACCGCTGTTCTTCCTGGACTATATTGCATGTGGAAAGAACTATCCTGAAAAGATAGCAGATATAGTAAAGGGCGTTGCAGAGGGATGTCTGCAGTCAGAGGCATCACTGATCGGCGGCGAGACAGCCGAACATCCGGGACTTATGCCGGAAGAAGATTATGATCTTGCAGGTTTTGCTGTTGGTGTAGTTGACAAAAAAGATATGATAACCGGTGAAAACTTGAAACCGGGTGATGTGCTGATTGGTCTGGCATCAACAGGTGTTCACAGCAATGGATTTTCACTTGTACGCAAGGTGTTTGAGAAAGAACTCAACAAAGAAGGCTTGGATACATATTATGATGAGCTTGGAACTACACTTGGAGAGGCACTTCTTGCTCCGACACGTATCTATGTGAAGGCACTTAAAGCTGTAAAGAATGCAGGTGTTACTGTAAAGGCATGCAGCCATATTACAGGCGGTGGTTTCTATGAAAATGTACCGCGTATGCTTAAAGACGGTGTGCGTGCGGTGATAAAGAAAGACAGCTACAAGGTTCCGCCAATCTTTGGCATGCTTGCAAAGAAAGGCGACATTGAGGAACATATGATGTACAACACATACAACATGGGTATTGGTATGGTTGTGGCAGTTGATGCAGCTGATGCAGAGCGTGCTATGGAAGCAATCAAATCAACAGGTGATACACCATATATCATTGGTTCTATCGAGGCAGGAGAAAAGGGAGTAACATTATGCTGAGAGTAGTTGTTATGGTATCCGGAGGCGGAACAAATCTTCAGGCTATTCTGGATGCGATTGACAATGGCAAGATTACAAATACACAGGTTGTGGCTGTTATCAGCAACAATGAGGGTGCATACGCTATTGAGCGTGCCAAAAATCATGACATTCAGTCATTTGTTGTTAGTCCAAAAGCATATGACACGCGTGATGAGTTCAATGAAGCACTACTTGATACTGTCAATGCATGCAAACCGGATCTGATAGTATTGGCTGGATTCCTTGTAAAGATTCCAGCAGCCATGACTACAGCTTATAAGAATAAAATCATAAATATCCATCCTTCACTTATTCCGTCATTCTGTGGAGTTGGATATTATGGATTGAAGGTGCATGAAGCAGCACTGGCCCGTGGAGTCAAGGTTACCGGGGCAACAGTGCATTATGTAGATGAAGGAACAGATACAGGTCCGATTATATTTCAGAAGGCTGTGGAAGTCCTTCCTGATGATACACCAAAGACATTACAGCAGCGTGTGATGGAACAGGCGGAGTGGGTACTGCTTCCGCAGGCAATAGATGCGATTGCAAATGGAAGAGTTTGATGACAAGTATTTTTTTTGTCATGGCCATCATGTTACATAAGGAGATAATATGAAAGTTTTAATCGTTGGCAGCGGCGGACGTGAGCATGCGATTGCGTGGAAGGTAGCTCAGAGTCCAAAGGTAGATAAGATTTATTGTGCACCAGGTAATGCAGGTATTGCAGAATATGCAGAGTGTGTGCCGATTGGTGCAATGGAATTTGATAAAATGGCCGAATTTGCCAAGAGTCATCAGATTGATCTGACTGTGATTGGCATGGACGATCCGTTGGTTGGCGGAATCGTAGATGTGTTTGAAGCACAGGGACTTCGTGTTTTCGGACCAAGAAAGAATGCTGCTATTCTTGAAGGATCGAAGGCATTTTCCAAAGATTTGATGAAGAAGTACAATATTCCTACAGCAGCATATGAGACATTTGATGATCCGAATAAAGCACTGGAATATTTGAAGACAGCCAAGATGCCGATAGTACTTAAAGCCGATGGTCTGGCACTTGGAAAGGGTGTTCTGATTTGCAATACTCTTGAAGAGGCTTTGGCCGGAGTTAAGGAGATCATGGAAGACAAGAAATTTGGTTCCGCAGGCAATCAGATGGTTATAGAGGAATTCATGACAGGTCGTGAGGTTTCCGTACTTTCTTTTGTAGACGGCGATACAATCAAAATTATGACTTCTTCACAGGATCACAAGAGGGCACTTGACGGTGATAAAGGCTTAAATACCGGTGGTATGGGAACATTTTCACCTAGTCCATTCTATACAAAAGAAGTGGATGAATTTTGTAAAAAATACATATATCAGCCGTCAGTTGATGCAATGAAAAACGAAGGACGTACCTTTAAAGGTATTATTTTCTTTGGACTGATGCTGACAGAAGATGGTCCGAAGGTACTGGAGTATAATGCTCGTTTTGGTGATCCGGAGACACAGGTTGTGCTGCCACGTATGAAAAACGACATTGTAGAAGTGTTTGAGGCATGCATCGACGGAACTCTTGATAAGATTGAGCTGGAATTTGAGGATAATGCGGCGGTATGTGTTGTACTGGCATCAGATGGTTATCCTGTAAAATATGAAAAAGGTTTCAAAATTCGAGGTCTTGAGAAATTTAAAGATGCAGACGGATACTATGTATTCCATGCAGGCACGAAATTCGATTCAGATGGTGATATAGTGACAAACGGTGGCCGTGTTCTCGGTGTTACCGCAAAGGGTAAAGATCTTAAAGAAGCACGTGCAAATGCGTACAAAGCTACAGAATGGATTGATTTTGACAACAAATACATGCGTCATGATATTGGGCATGCGATTGATGAGGCGTAAATAAAAAAATTTTGGAAATGAACCGACCCCCAAAAGTTAGACCTAAAAATCTAACATTTGGAGGTCGGTATTTTTAATTCATAGTAAAGTGCATCCTATGAATTAAAAAACGCTCCGCGCGGATCGCACTGCGGCGGCAA
>CAVKOQ010000022.1:0-19694 GCA_963657995.1 bacterium | reverse complement strand
GAAACATGTCGCTTTCGCGACCCGCCGCAGGCGGAGAATGTGCCAAGGCACATTTTTTTTATTTCATATAATAAAAATCTCTTTGTTTTCCTTACAGAGTTTTGCAATATAATTATAATGGCTACCACTTACCTATAATAGTGATCCAGCAAAAAATTCCAAAAATCCAGAGCAGTTTCGCTAAGCAAGTTTTTTTGTTTATGCATGATATATACGGTTCTATCGACGGCCTTGTCAGGGCAGCAGAACGTGCGCATGCCGGGGCATACCAGGCGGGCTTGTTCCAAGCAGGAGTGTGGCAGAAAAGCTACGCACCTGCCCTCGCGTACAATATTCATCTTGATCAGAAAATCATCTGTTTGGAAATAATTCTTGATTTCAAAACCGGCATTTTTACAAAGTTCGGGGGAAGGATCAGTGTAGCTGGCATCCTCTCGCATCACGACAAAGCTTGCATCGGAAAAAAGAGAAAGATCGAAATCCTGTTCGCGTTCGGGCAACAGATTGAACAGAGGGTGTGCCGGGGCGATCACGAAAAAAAAGTGCTCATAAAACAGGGAAACAGAGGACCAGAGCTTTTCACCATCCCCAAGGTTTGGAGTATAGCTGCTGGCAGTCAAAATAAAATCGTAATCGATCTTACCCGAACTGTTTAAAATATGATTGAAATGCAAAAGTCGTATTTTTACCTTTGGATTTAACTCCATATAAGCACTGATGCAGCGTATCAGAATGGGAGCAAAGGAAATACAAACGATGGAAACTTCTCCGCTGACTTCGTAGGAAGCTTGTTTAGCAGAGTGTACCGCACTGTTTAAGACCTGCATGGCTTGCTGTGCCTTCTCATAAAACTGCTTGCCGCTGTCATTCAGTTGTAGACGGTTTCCTACTCGTTCAAACAGAGACACACCGAGATCACGTTCAAGGGCATGCAGGCTTTTGCTGAGCGTAGGTTGTGAGATGTTTAAAAAGTCGGCAGTTCGTGACATATGCTGCAATTTAGCCAGGTGCAGAAAATATTCGATCTGTTTTAATTCCATAGAGACCTCCTTATTTATGAAATCCCACTCCAAAAGACGATAGTTGAAAAATGTAAAAAAATAAATGATAGTCTTAAAAATATTGTGCATATTCACGTGATTGTGTTTTTGCGACATATACAAAAAGTCGAAACTATATAAGAATTGTATCGTATCATTAGAGAAAGTGCAATAAAAAACGATAGCCTTGAGGCTATCAAATGATTCTTTTAAAATTATTGCAAAATAAGTAAAATATTATATTATTATGTTATTAATATTATCGCTTCGGGAATAAAAATCCGATGGTGTAGAAAGGGCCCTGATACAAAAGAGGATCCGACAGCCGTAGCGATGGCATAAACATGTGAATAAGGAGGAGAAAATATGAGTCCTACATTTGTTGCTATTTTTATGCTGGTTGTTGTAGTCGGATTCCTTCTGTGGAAGAAGATCCCGCTGAACTTTATTATGTTCGTGGTTCCGACTGTCTGCCTGCTGATGTTAGGCTACAGTATTACAGAAGCCAGTACCTTTATTTTGAATCAGTTTAATACGCTTATGACTTCATCCGGTTATATGCTGTTGTTTGGTTTGGTTTATTTCAGCATGCTTACCGAAACAGGTCTTTTTGACATTATCATCAATAAGTTGATTGACATTTTGGGCAGCAAGATGAACGTGGTTGTTATTCTGATAATGACCAGCATTATAAGTGCTGTGGCATACCTGACAGCAAATATGTCTACTACTTACCTGATTGTGTTCCCGGTTATGATGACATTATATAAAAAATATCGCATGGATAGGGAATCAGCATTTATTCTATGTCAGACTGCTGTTGGTGCCATGTGCTGGCTGCCTTGGGGCATCGGTCTTGTAAATTCTGCTATGATGGCCAATGTAAGCCCGGAAGAGCTGGCATCTGCTTCCGTACCGTGGGGACTGTGCTTTATCCCTGCAATCATTTTACAGTGGATCTACTTTGCAATGGTCCATAAAAAGAAGAATGGTACGTTGGGTATGCCTGAAGATGCCGAGACAGACAGTGAGGATGTAAAGGAAAAAGAAGCAAATCCGAATGCACGTCCTAAGCTTTTGTGGTTCAACCTGATTGTATTTGTGATTGTTATCGCGGCATTGGCTTATTTCAAACTCCCGTCTTATATGGTATTTATTGCCGCATCGATCGTAACTGCTATGGTCAACTACTATAAAGATTTTGGAGCTATCTGGAACAAGGCCGGTGTAACTTTCTTCAATGTACTGGTTATGTTGCTGGCGATCTGCTTCTATCTGGCTGCTTTCAACGCAGCACCTGCTGACGGAAGCAAAATGTCCATGGTAAATGCCCTGGCAGGGGCACTGACAACTGTCCTGCCGGATTCACTGATGAAGTATATGTTCGTCATTTTCCTGCTGCTTGCAGTGCCGATCCTTCACTTTGTTCCTTATCAGATCTACAACACGATGTATCCGGTATTCATTACTGTAGGTGCAGCCTTTGGATTTGGGCCTATGGCCATTATCGCACCATTTGTGTGTAACCTGGCACTGGCAACCTCTGTTACCCAGATGAATTCGGCTACATATATAGGATGCACGCTGTGTGAGATCGATGTTGAGCATTTCTGCCTTAAGGGCGGCGTGATCATGTTCTTTACAAATATCGTGGTTGTGATTACTGCCCTCTTAACAGGTGTTCTGGTTCTGTAGTACTTGAAAAAGGAGAAGATGAAAATGAAAATAAATGTATTCCCAGGTTATGAAAATCATGTATTTAGCCAGCTGGTCGGAGATAACGAAGAACTTAAGAAACGCCGCAAGGCCCAGGGTGAGGCACTTATGAGCTATGAATTGCCAGAAGGCATGAAAATGGAAGACAGAGTGATTCCAGGCGGTATCGGACAGAATATGAATATCCGTATCTATACACCAGAAGACCTGCCTGAGGGTGCACCGATGATTTTGGACATCCACGGTGGTGCTTTCGTGGGAGGCAATCTTGATATAGATAATGCACGCTGTATCGCCCTGGCAGGACGCGTGGGTGCTGTAGTTGTGAATGTAGAATATCGACTTAGTGTAAACGGTGTGCACTTCCCGGCACCTCTGCTGGATTGTCGGGCAGCTTATCTGTGGATGATCGAGAATGCAGCTGCTCTTGGATGTGATGGAAGCAAAATAGGTATTCATGGTTCAAGCTCAGGTGGAAATCTGGCAGAAGGTCTTACATTGTATTTGCGTGATCACAACGAGCAAACGCCAAGTCTGACTGTTTTGAACTGTGCGACTTACAGTACGGCACTTGAAGAAACCATGTCTTTTCAGCAGCTCATACAACTTAAGATGGGACCGGATAACAAAGCTTTAGGTGCAGAAGCAGCTTATCTTGGCGGGTATGACGGCACACAGCCATCTTACTATGCGTTTCCGGCATTGGCACCGGATCTTGGCGGCCTTGGAGCACACTTTGTGATTGCTGCCGAGTATGATACTCTGCGCGACAGTGCTGTTAGCTATGCTGAGCGTCTGATGAGAAGCGGTGTACCAACCGAATTGTATGTGGCCGGTCGCGTGGGCCATTGTTTCACCTGCACACCACATCCATTCACTGATCTGACACATGACCTGATCGCCATGGTATTCAAACGCCAGTTTGGTATGATGGAAGGTTTGAAAAAAGAAGTCTGATGCAAAATATTTTCTATAATACACTCCAATTAATTTGGGGTGTATTTTTTTCTATAATCTCAGTTAATTATAGCTATATATATAAATAAATGATAATATAGAATATATAAACAAAATGGCTAGTCCATTACATTTTGAAAAATATTTACCGAGGGAAATGGAAAATCATGTTTAAAAATAAAAATCGTGCAATATGTCTAACATTATCAATTTCTGCACTTTTAACCATATGTGGCAGTTTTGGAAATGTTCCAAAGATCAATGCGGCAGCCACAGGTCCTGCAAGGAGCTCAGAAATTAGAAATAGAAAAGGCTTTTCTATTCAAAAAATCTCAGATAATTTATTTGAGAGGATGAAGGCCGGGAATACGTATAAAGAGGACTGCATTGTTCCAAGAGAAGACCTTCGTTATCTGACTGTTTTACATAAGGATAAGGATGGAAATACTCATCAGGGAGAAATGGTCGTACACAAACTGATAGCAGAAGATGTCCTTGAAATTTTTGAGAAGCTTTATGATGCGAATTATCCGATAGAACGCATGGTACTCCCGGATAATTACAATGCCGATGATGAAACGATGATGCGTGATAACAATTCATCCTGCTTTAATTTCAGATTTGTCTCACATACAACCACAATCTCAAAACACGGACTGGGAATGGCAGTGGATATCAATACGCTGTACAATCCATATCACAAAACTATAACGAATGCAGATGGTACCACTCAGGAAATAACAGAGCCTGCCACAGGAGAACCTTATCTTGATAGAAGTAAGGAATTTGATTATAAGATAAATAAAGATGATTTATGTTATAAACTTTTTACCGAAAAAGGATTCGAGTGGGGAGGAGACTGGTCGAACAAAAAAGATTACCAGCATTTTGAATTATCGACAGAAATCACAAGTAAATATTCTGAAATGTACACAAAATAGCAGCAGAATCAGCAGAAAAATTGCAACTTGATATTTTGCAAAAGAAGTGTTAACATAAATATGTAAGAGTGAGATTATTGTTATGATTGGAGGCGTGGATGCAAAAATGGACATCTAAGATTTCGATATTTATAGCTGTCATATGCATAACGCTTGGTTTGGCAGGAATTCTTCGTTACAAATGGAATGAAATATATCAAAAAAATAAACATGAAAATTTGGTAGAACAGGTGGCAAAAAGTACAGATGAAGCGTCAGAAGATGGAGAAAGATCTGGAAAGACAGATGAAACTCAGGAAACAGAATATGTTTCACCGATTGATTTTACCGCGTTGCTGACACAGAATCCTGATGTCGTAGCATGGATACAGATTCCAGGAACGGTAATTAATTATCCGGTTGTCAGAGGCGATGATAATGATTATTATCTTCATCATGACCTTAATGGAGAAGATAGTTCCTCAGGTACGATATTTCTTGACTATGCTGATGAGGCGGATTTTTCGTCACTGCATAACATCTTTTATGGTCATCATATGAAAGATGGAAGTATGTTCAAAGATATTTCCAGATACAAGGATCAAAATTACTTTGATGAACATAAAGATATTATTCTATATACACCGGATAGGGGAATTCATCTGAAAGCGTTGGCAGCTGTCTTAACGACATCGGATGCCATCCGAAGAAAGACAGAATTCACATCAGATGAAGAATTCTCGACGTATATACAGCAGATGACGGAGAATGCCAGTGCTTTTGCACCGGCAGAACAGGAGATAACACATCTTTATTCATTTGTGACATGCAGCTATGAATTCAATGATGCCAGAACTATTTTGTATGCATATGAAACAGAAGAATGATAATTAATGCTTAAAAGGACATAGATTTAAAGAATATCGATAAAGTGATGTAAACTCTTGGAGGCACAGGATGAAAAATAGAAAAATAACAGGAAGGCATCAGAATAGAAAATTGAAAAGTCGGATGAAGCGTCAGACTGCGACATTGCTGGCACTGATGATTTCTACCAGTTCGGTTGGCACTGTCACAGCATATGCGGATGAAGTGACAGTCTACAATGGAAAAGTAACTTCAACTGAAAGTAGCCAGACAGAAGATCAAAACAGCCAGTCGGGCACTGTAAAAGATGAGTCTAGCGTGCAAGGGGGGGCAGCAGTGGGCAACAGCTGATACCCAGACAGGTACTGTAGACGGACAGTCAGGCGTGAAAAATGACGAATCTGGCACAGAAAACGACCAGACTGAAGACAGCGGCAGCTCAAAGAGTCCATATGCCTCAATTGAACGCCCTTCACAGTCAGATACGGTGGAAGTTATTCCTGGTAAGCCGTCGGATGTGAAAAAAGATGAAGCAGATACGTCAGAAGAAGGAAAGACTGACGAAAACTCTGCAGAAACCGATACAGAATCAGGTACAGACACTGGATCCGGAGAAACTAGTGGAGATACCGGTACAGGAACTGGTACTGATGCAACTGGCAATACCGGAACGCAGGGAGAAGGCGAAAACGAAGGTACGGAAAATACCGGAAGTTCCACAGATGACACAGATGCCGGAAATACAGATTCCACGGGAAGTTCAACAGAACAGACAGGCGAAACAGGGGAGTCTGGAACCGAATCGGTAACACAGCCGGAAGGAGATAAATCATCTACAGAGAAAAATTACGATTACTTCTATGATAAAGACGAAAAGAAATTTTATGTTACCTTTAATATAAAAGAAGAGGCCAAAGGAGACCAGACTGTAGAGCTGAGTAAGGTTTTGGAAGAAATTACGGCATCTGGAAAAGAAAAATTTGAGCAGTGGCTTAAAACCGAAGATGGACAAAAAGAACTTAAGTGGTATAGTTCGATTGGTTATACGCAGCTTAACCATAATTTTGATGGAGTTCCATATACATACAATATGAATAATGGAAGTGTCGATTTTTCATATGAGCCTGCTTGTACGTTTGTATTTGATGTAAATATTTCGAACGGTTCTAAACATACTTATGTATATAAGGATGGCTCATTTAAATTGTCAACACCGGATGTGAGCAATGGGGACAATACCGGAATTACAGGATTCGATGGCCAGGAATTGCCTGAACAGAATGCGAAAGGCTTTGTAACTATAAAATATGATATTGATCATTCGGGCGAAAATGGCGTGATTGAAGATATTATTGATGAGGCTCTTAAGGATTCAAAATCACGTAGACGGTATTATATTGATGCTACAGGAAATTTGACCACTACGTATACTAAACCTATAATTCAAAAAGGAACAGAGGTATATAAATTTGGAAATAAATACTATGCATATTCCGAACAAAGTAATTGTTACTACGCCTCTTTCACTGAGACTCAAGTAGAATATGATAGTAGCTCTGGTAAATATGTTGTGAAAAAGAATTGGAGCAATAAAACATCGGATGCTTACAAACTTGAAGGAGATACATTAGTTAAGTATTATGCTCCATATGTGAGGGGAAGCAGTATAGTTGATATGTGCCCCACCAAGGATGCGATAATTACTGCACTAAATAACTATTTATATAAAAACAACACAACTCTTAAGGAGGAAATATTAAAGTGTTATAATACAAAATTGGACACATCCTATTCATCATTTGAAGAGTTGTGTGCGAACAATCAGGAAGCACTAAATGAGTTGACCAGATCAACAGAAACAGATAATTCGTCATTGGCCTCCCTGAATCCAGTTCTTATTCGTTCAAATGAACTGTATAATGAATTTTATAATAGCATTCTCAGTTTTAATGTAGGAAACAAAGATGATATAGAAAAATTCCTTTCAAGATACCAGGAAGCGAGTGGGGGACACTCCCATTATCATGGAAGTTGGGCAACTGAAGGAGAGAACTTGACATTTGGTGATTACATGGCGGATCAGCTTAATAAAACTGATGGTGCATGGGAAAAAGCAAACCAGTACTTTAATGCATTGACAGCTTCTGGTATAACAAAAGATGAGGCTACCTGGGCGGCTTTCACGATGGCAATTAATACAGACGGAGAACGTGCTGATAACGCATATCAAAACTCCGCATGGTCCTGGTACAGTTCTATTGTCCTCAAACAGCAGGACGGTACACTTAATCTTACCAAAGTAGATACCGAAAGTAATCAGTTGGGCGATGATGAAGGAGAAGGTCAGACTTCATTCTATCTATGGACAGTAGATAAAAAGACAGAAACAGCTGATGATGGCAGTGAGAAGACCACAGAAGTGACAAAGTACTGCGTCTACGTGGATCCTGTTTATGAAACTGTTAAAAATGATGACGGAAGCGAGAGTCAGAAGCTTGTAAAAGATGGCTATTATGGTTGGGTCGAGTATGATCCGGATAATAAGGCACTTAATTATACTATTTCAACCACCAACGGTACGCTTAATATCGATTATACTCTCTTAGAAGGCGTGGTATACTATCTTCAGGAGAAGGCGGCACCTGATGGATATGATGTGGATTCCAACATTTATGTGATCTGTGATGAGACAGCTTACAAAAAGATGACAGAAGAAAATGGTACTACCAGCGTAGTTAATCAGGCAACCGGTGTGGAAAGTACCACAGTACATATGGGGGCAATCAAAGGTGGAGAGACCCTGAAGGTGAATTTCATAAACGGAAAGACAGTCGTGGTGCCGGATCCTGAACCAGAGCCGGATTCTAAACCAGATACAACACCTGATAACAATAATGATAGCGGCAATAGTGGAAATAACGGTGGAAATGGCGGCAGCAAAGGTAATGGCGGCTCTAATTCAAGTACAAATAAATCGACAACAGAAGAAGACTCTAGTCAAGTACTTGGTGCAGAAAGAGATCCTGAGAAATCTGGTGAAAATAATACAGAAGAATCAATAAAAGAGTCAGGTAGAGTTCTCGGTTCTGAGAGACTGCCAAAAACAGGAGATAACGGAGCGGATGCACCGGTTATGATGTTTGGATTTGGATTAATCGCAGCATTATATGCTTGGATTAGTAAGAAACGAGCAAAAGATGAATTGAAATAATTAAATACTAAAAAAAGAATGTGCAAAAATGCACATTCTTTTTTTGCGAAACAATTCGCCAAAGTTCTAGATTGCTTCCTATCTTGGCAAATGCCGCGATCATTTCAAAAATTCTTCCACAATAGCCACGAACACTGCAGCACCTTCCCAGAAGACATCTTCATCAACGTTGAATTTCGGATTATGATGAGCTACATCGGTTCCTTTGGCCGGATTTGATGAGCTTAAGAACATGAAAGCACCTGGAAGTTTTTCGAGATAGTAAGCGAAATCTTCACCGCCCATGTTTGGAGCCGGAAGTTTTGTGATGACATTGTCCTCGCCAAGGACTTCTTTCGCAGCTTTCGCGGCCAGAGCAGCCATGTTGTCATCATTGATGACAGGCGGTGCTCCCCAGATCATTTCGTAATCAACGTCTCCGCCGAAGACAGCTGCAGTCGCCTTGGCTATTTCACCGATACGTTTTGCGGCGAACTGGCGAATGTCTTCTTCCAGAGTACGTATAGTTCCTTCGATGACAACTTCGCCAGGTATAACGTTGTACTGATTGCCGCCCTCAATTTTTCCAATGGTAACGACTAACGGTTTGGTAGCATTTAACTCTCTGGTGGTGATGGCCTGAAGAGCAATGACAATATGAGCAGCAATATTAATCGGATCAACGCCCTTTTCCGGAGTAGAACCGTGGCAGCCTTTTCCGTTCACCTTGATCACGAATTTATCAAAAGCGGCCATGCAACAGCCGGACGGAACGATGAATGTTCCGGTAGGAATAGTCTTATCAAGAATTGTTCCAATATGTGTACCAAATACTGCGTCAGCACCGTCAACTGCACCGTTTGCGATCATGATTTCAGCACCACGGGACTGTTCTTCAGAAGTCTGAAACAGGAGACGCACTGTACCTGAGATCTCCTGGCGATGTGCAAAAAGCACTTTTCCGGCACCGAGGAGCATAGCAGTGTGGCTGTCATGTCCGCAGGCATGCATACGGCCTTCATGCTTGGATGTATACGGAACACCGGTTGCTTCTGTGATTGGAAGAGCATCCATATCGGCTCTTAAACATATTGTTTTACCGGATTTTCCACCCTCGATGGTAGCAATTATGCTGCTATCCTTCTTTGAACATACATAAGGAATACCGATTTTGTCAAGTTCTGCTGTAACATAAGCCTGTGTTTTGGGAAGATCTGTTCCCAGTTCCGGAATCTGGTGAAGATCCCTTCTTAAACTTACCATATAATCCTGTAAATCTTTACATTCTTTCCACATAGTTATGCAATCTCCTTATTTTCTTTTTTATTTTCACTGTTATAAAACAGACGTGCAATTCCAAGGGTACCGAATACCGCACATACGATAATCATCCATGCCGGAATCGGAACAAATAATTTTAAAACAGTAGGAATCAACAGGCCAAACACTGCAATTTTCGGATATTTTACTGCGAAGTTTCCAAAAGTTCCACCGAAAATGGCTGCAGCTGCATAATTCTTAAGTGCAGTATTAAGGAAGGCCGGAAGGATGGCAACAACTGCAGAACCGACTAACACAGCACTGGTGGTTGCGATCAGGTTTGTGATAATAGAACCGCAGATGGCCATGGTAGATACCACTTCTGCCTGAATAGTTCCGCTTTCGCTGTCTGTGACATCCAGTGCCAGTGCAGCACAGGGAACACGCATATTTCCTATGTTTCCGGACAGGAATCCGAGATATGTGCCACTCATACCTAGAGCCGCATAATAAGAAATCGGTTCTACTATATAAAATGCTCCAAAAGAGAGAGCGGTCATGGCCCAGGCTGATAATACCAACTCAAGATCAGGCCAGCAATTATAGTGGCTGCACAGATACAGTACCGGAATAAAAGCGGTAAATGCCGCCAAAATACAGGTCGGAGCACCGATACGGATGCTGTTTCGTTTCCATTCTGTCATATAATTCTTTTCCATATGTATTTCCTCCTATGCGATTGCCAGATCATAGATGACTGCAAAGAACATACCGATGATCATTGCAATACCCAGAGAATATTCTGATAATTTCGGATGCTTCGGCACGATGAATTTCATAATCGCTACCATAGCAAGTGCACCTGCCAGACATGCAATGGTACTTCCGAGACCTTTTTTGATCTCATTTGCATTCAGATAACCGAAGATACCAAGAGAACAGGCTCCTGATAATACGGCAAGCCATTTAGTATCTCCACCGCTTAATTTACCTCGGAGTTTTTCAAGGGCCGGTGTTACTGTACCGCTGACTAAAAGCCATCCGGCACCGTTAAGTGCCATAGCAAACCAAGACACTGCCATGACGGTAAGAGTGTAACCCTCACCACCGAATTCTACACCTGCTGCCTGAGCTCCCATGGTAGCAGCGGAAAGCTCTGTTGCAGCTGCACCGATAATGGAGAGACGAAGCCACGCCATAGGTCCGCCGATGGAAGCCATAAGACCTACCATTACGATAAAAACACCACAGGCCGGCCCGATGGCCGAGATGAGACCGATTTTAAATGCCTTATTTGCCAAATCTTTTTGCAGTTTTACATTTACTGCGGCTTTTTTCGCCTGCCGCATAAATAATAATGCCTGCGCCAGAGAGATAAAAACGGTAATTCCGCATAATCCCCAGAACACTGGTGCGTTTGCAATTGATAAGTAATCCATAGATTGTCCTCCTGATTGTTTATTCATTCAATCTGTTTGTTGGGGACTATTATAACATTGAAATAAACGCATTTCATTGTCCTTAGAAGACAATATTTTTGAAAAGTGCTTGTTATCACCTCTCTTTATTGTGTATAATGGATAGAAATACATAATATAGCTTTGTACTATAAGGACAATGAAATTTTGATACATGAGAATAATGAGGTTAATTACCATGACAATATCTGATTTATTGAATCTGCCGGGGTTGGCGGATCTGAAACTTTTGGCTGGTGGACACGGACTTGACAGAGAACTGACCAATGTGACCGTTGTTGATACACCGGATGGAACCAACTGGCTAAACGGAGGAGAGTTTGTCATAACGACAGCGTACATGCTTCATGAAGAACAGGATCTACTTGATTTCTTAAGAATCCTTCATGAAAAGCAGGCAGCAGGAGTTGGAATCAAGGAAAACCGCTATATTACCACGATTCCGGATTCTGCACTGAGACTATCTGATGAATTGAATTTGCCGCTTATCTCGGTGCCGGAATCATATCCTTTTGTAGATATTATCAACCCGGTGCTTACTCAGATTATTAACAGACAGTCTCTGCTTCTGACTCAGGCGAATATGATTCACAGGGAATTTTTAGGACAGGCTATTAATAACAGTAGCGTTCCTGAGATTCTAAGAACTCTTAATAATATTACCAGGATTCCGTGTGCTTTTATGGATACTCATTTTCGGGAAATTTATTTTTCAGATGAGTCTTCATCACTTATGCAGAAGCTTCAGGATGCTGACGTGGAAAATGTTTCTGATGATTTTCTAAAACAGTACGATCACTACATCGTGGCAAATAAAAATGAGCAATTTGGATATCTTCTATTTGAAAAGGATTGTCTAAATACGCAGGAGAATGACAGCGTACAAACGGCTCTGGAATATGCCAGTATCGTTCTGATTCTTCGTATTCAGGTGAGAATCGCGAATCAACAAATGGCAGAAAAATATAAGGCATCGTTACTTGAAGACCTTTTGACCAACAACGTAAAGACAGATGTGGAGATTCATAACCGTGCAAGGCTATATGGTTGGGATTTTACCAATGGTGGACTGGCAGCAGTAGTCGATATCAATAATATTAAGAAATATTTCAATGACAAGCTGGATTCCAACACTAACCGTATGCTGGAGGAGGCGACGGAAATTATTTTTAGCCATTCTATTCAGGAAATGCATCAGATGTTCCCACAGTCCAAGTATTTTCGTCAAAGCGACCTGATCGTATTTATTATTTCCATGCCGGAGGAGAGCAGGGAGACGTTGTCGGAGCAACTTGAGCAGACCTTCAAGCGTCTACAGGGACGCTTATCGCACGTCAGCCCGTTTACTATTACTCTTGGAATTGGGCAGTATTATGAAAATATTCGTGATATTTCCAAAAGTTACTCTGAGGCCAGAGTAGCTATTAACTTGGGATATTCACTGCAGTGGTTTGATCGGATTCTTTTCTATAACAGACTGGGCCTTTACCGGTTGTTAGCTCCTGTCATGAACAGTCCAGAGTCTGAGGAACTCTGCACACAGTACATCAGACCGCTGGAAGAATATGACAGAAAATATCACGGAGAACTCCTTCCTACATTGCAGGAAATTTTGCAAAACGGTTGGAACTTGAAAGAATCAGCAGAAGGGCTCTATATTCATTATAATTCGATAAAATATCGATATGCCAAGATTTGCAAAGTATTGAACTTGGATTTAGCTGATCATAATAACCGATCGCTGGTAGAAATTGCGATGAAACTGTATTTGCTGAAGCATAGACCGGAAAATAGCGTTAATATTTGATAAAATATACGAGAATAGGGACTTTCTTAAGCAGAAAATTTGCATATAATAAGAGTGTCTGTTGCTATTTTTGGATAAATCATATATAATTTAAAAAGAACTTTTGTTCGGTGCGTTATGTTTAAAATGTGGTCGCACCGAGATTTTGTTGTAGATAGGGAGTGAAGTATGAAGATAATTCTATGTGTGGATAACAACAATGGTATGATGTTCAATCACAGAAGACAGAGTCAGGATAAGTTACTTAGAAAACGTATACTAGAATTAACTGACGGATGTAAAATGTGGATGAATGCGTATAGCCAAAAACAGTTTTTGCAGGATATGCAGGCGGAGGCGTCAGATAAGTCGTCTGGAGATAGCGGATATACTGGACAAATTCATGTAGATGAAGATTTCTTAGAGAAAGCCGAAACTGAAGATTATTGCTTTGTGGAAGACAGAACTTTACTTGGATATGAGAGAAAGATTGACGAAGTAATAATCTGTCGCTGGAATCGTGATTATCCGGCGGATATGTATTTCGAATTGAATCTTGATAATTATAAGCTTGTAGAAACTAAGGAGTACGCAGGTTCCTCTCACGAGAAAATCACTGAGGATAGATACGTGCGAAAGTAAATTAAGGAAAATAGTGTAATAAATTGACCTGCAAGCAATCCATCGGCTGATTTTTGACTTTGGGAGCATGGTATCATTTTATCAAATCTAACTAGAAAAAGAGCTGGTTCAGCTTTATCAACAATTATCAAATCATAATAAGTAGTAGTTGGTGAACAGAACGCACAAATCTATACAGCTCTTGTATGAAAGGCAGAATAAATGTATATGAGAAAATTTAAAATATGGTTTTTAGGATTAGCAGCTGCATCCATGCTGTCTCTTTCAGCATGTTCACAGACAGGTTTAGATGAAAGTGCAACTAATAATGATAGTGTTAAGGCGGCTGAAGTTCAGTCGACGTACGAGGACGATGATTCTCAGCCTGTTTCTATATCGGACAATTCAGAGAAGAGGGTGTCATCTGCATCAGGGAACGTATTTAATCTGGCAGATATACCAGCTTATTCCGGGCAGCCTTACGTGATTGTGAATAACAATGTACCATATTTTACAGATGCAGAGCTTACCAGTACTTCATTTGAAAGCTATAGTGATCTTGACAGCCTTGGAAGATGCGGTGTGGCATATGCATCTGTTTCTAAGGACACCATGCCTACTGAGGAACGTGGTTCAATCGGAGCGGTTAAGCCAACAGGATGGCATACGGTAAAATATGACAATGTTGATGGTAAGTACCTATATAATCGTTGCCATCTTATTGGATATCAGCTTACAGCTGAGAATGCCAATGAAAAAAACCTGATTACAGGAACCAGATATTTAAATGTACAGGGGATGCTGCCGTTTGAAAATATGACATCCGATTATGTAAAAGAAACCGGAAACCATGTCATGTACCGAGTGACACCGGTATTTGAGGGAAATAATCTTGTTGCATCGGGAGTGCTTATGGAGGCAAAATCTGTCGAAGACCAGGGTGATGGTGTGTTGTTCTGCGTGTATGTCTATAACGTTCAGCCGGGAATCGCGATTGATTATGCGACAGGAGAAAGCTATGCGGATGGTTCCGGAAACACGACAGGAGCTGTAGACAGTGCTAATCAGAATTCAGGCAGCAGTGGTGGTCAGAATTCGTCGGCCGGTTCAGGTGTATCAGCAGACAACACCGGATCTTCAAATCAGAGTTCGTCAACAGCCCAGACCTACATTCTCAATACAAATACTAAGAAATTTCACCGTTCGGGCTGTAGCGCAGCAGCAAAGATAAGTGCAGCAAATCGAAAAGAATATACTGCTTCAAGAGATGAGATTATAGCAGAAGGGTATGAAGCATGTAAGAATTGCAATCCGTGATTAATCTTCTGTGAGTCTTTAGATAGAATAGGAGCGTCTGCGAAATGGTAGAAAAGAAAATATCTCCGGTTCTCAAATGGGCAGGCGGTAAAACTCAGCTATTAGAGCATATAGCGGATAACATGCCTGATGAATATAATAATTACTATGAACCATTTATCGGTGGTGCAGCCGTACTTTTCGAGATTTCCCCTGCACAAGCCTTCATAAATGATGTAAATGAACAGCTTGTAAACCTGTATACACAATTAAAGATTGCAGTCGAAAGTGTTATCACAAAAGTCAATGAACTGGATGCGATACCTTGCACAAAAGAATTATACTATGCCATTCGTGAACGGTACAATACAAAAATTTCAAGCCGTAATTTTGATGCGGAATGCGCTGCACTTATGATATGGATTAACAAACATTGCTTTAATGGATTGTATCGCGTCAATAGCAAAGGACTGTTCAACGTCCCGTATAACAATAAAATCAACGGGAAATCCATTAACGAAAATAATATAAGGGCGATTTCTGAATATCTGCAAAAAGCGGATATTACCATTACATGCCTTGACTTTGAAAAAGCTTGCGATGGGGTTGCGTCAGGGGATTTTGTTTATTTTGATAGCCCATATGTTCCCGAAAGCGTCACAGCATCCTTTACAGATTACACAATGGACGGTTTTACTCTTGAAGATCATGAACGTTTAGCTGCTTTGTTCAAGCGTTTAGACAGCATAGGTGCAAAAGTTATGTTATCCAACAATGATGTTCCTTTGGTTCGTTCATTATATGAAGGATATAATATACAGTCATTTGATGTAAAGCGCATGATTAATCGTAATGCGAGTAAACGGACGGGAAAGGAAGTTCTTATAACTAATTATTGATATATCTAAAATATATACAAAAACGACCGCCATTAGTACTTGACAAATGGCGGTCATTTTACGATTAAAGATGCCTCTGCTGTTTTTCCGAGCAGCTTGTCACGCTGTTTGCCAAATGCCTTATTGATGAGACCGACGATCACACCAACCAAAATGGCGGCTACTATGGTGCCGATTCCTACACTTCCGAGATTGTGTAGAATAGTGATACAGGTGATCGCAGACACTAAAACCATGGTACAGTCGAAACATACTTTTACTTTCGAAAATTCTACATGAGTGACTGAGGAAACAGCCTGCATACAGCCCTCACCCGCAAGCGGAATCAGATCGGCCGGAAGATATAAAAAGATACCAAAAGCAATAACTACGGTGCTGATAAGCATCATAACAATACGGATTCCGATGTTTTCCGGTGAAGGAAGGAAAGATACCATATAATTACAGAAGGTTGTGAAATAACCAAATATAATACCGACCAGAATCTGGAAGAACTGAGATGGTTTAAATTTTTTCCTCAGCAGCAAAATCTGCAGGAATACAAGAACGATGTGAAAAAGAATGGTTGCTTTTCCCATCTCAATGCCCCAGACGCATGTAATTGTATACGGAATAGAGCTTACGGGAGAAACACCGAGATTGGATTTTACGGAAAGTGCGACACCGATCGTCATTATGAACAATCCGATAAAATACATGGGAATTCTTACTTTTAAATTTTTCATTGGTTTGTGCCTTCTTTCTTCTGAATAGCTATCATGTTTGTATATACGCGGTTTAAAAGCTCGTGCAATTGCTGCGTTTCCTTTTCATCAAATCCCTTTAGAGCATCTGATTCTATGCGAGAGAATTCAAGATTGATGCGGTCAGCATAAATTTTCCCTTTTTCCGTGAGATAAACATGAAGCGAACGGCGGTTGTTATCTACAGTTTTGCGTTCAATATAACCCTTATTTTCCATACCGTTCAATATAGTGGTTAAAGATGCTGGTTCGATGTGGCAGAAGATAGCAATCTCTTTTTGTATCGCTCCGTCGTGGTGGAGCAGATAGTCCAGTACCTTAGGCTGTCCGGGCGTCAATTCGGTATCCTTCACACTGATAAGAAGTGCCTTCTGAACCATCAGGTGATCAAACATCAAAAGATAGTGGAGAGTTTCTTTCATAAGTCCTCCTTGGTTTAGAAACTAATCATTAGAAAACTAATTATTAGAAAACTAATTATTAAATATACAACTAGATATTGGAAATGTCAAATGCAACTACTAGGCTGAAATGTATATGAAGTTTGATATTCTATCATTTCTTATAGAAGCAATTCCCTCCAACTACCTGATAACTCGAATAGCTGTCATAGTTAGCTGACTTGGTCGAGGTAAAATATAGATAGTCTCCGATCTGGTTTTCACCGGAGAGTGCTGCTTTTGCCGCTTTGGTGGCAAGTGAGTACGGTCCTTTGTCTAGATATTTGTCAAGCAGACCGGATGTTGCACCGGGGAACTGTCCGTCTGCATAGATTACACTGGAGATGGACTTACCCCATTTGCCGGATTTGACACGGTTGACGATCACATTTCCGACTGCCAGATAGCTTTCGTAGGAACCGCCGTCTGCTTCCATAGAAAGGCAAGCTGAGAGCAGGTAGACATCACTCTCAGAGGCGGATATCACATAGGATGTTTTTGAGGCAGGTGCGGCCGTGCTCTTTTTTGAAGAGCTTCCAGAATTATCGGATTTACTTGAAGTCTTTGAGGAACTTTTGGCAGAATTTGCCTCTTTTGCGGCCTTAGCGGCTGCAATCTGGGCTTCCTCGGCAGCTCTTGATGCTTCTTTAGCGGCCTCTGATGCCTGTTTGGCAGCTTCAATGGCAGCCATCTCAGCTTCGATACTTATTGCCCGTCCGGGTTTAACACTTATGGTAACGTAATCTGATGAAACATAACCGGATGTATCTACGGAAAGCTGGATTTTTACCCAACCATCTTCCTGACTAAGTACAGGATAATAATCCTCTGCGGCCGCCAGACCGACGATGGCAGAATCGGTGCTGGCTTCTTCGCGTACATGGAGGGTCTGTGTGTCTACTGTAGCGATATAGAGACCGAGCTCCTTAGCAAGCGGTTTGATATCGTCACCGAATACGAGATAATCGTCATTCAGCCAACCCTCAAGGCCGCCTGAACGTATTTTGGTCCACCCGTTTTTGCGTTTTAAGATAATACCACCGCCGCCTCTGAAGCAAGTTCCTAAAACTTTGGACTCTGTGTTTGGTTCCTCACGAAGATTGAGAGCGTCTGTTATATTGGCGACAGCTAGATTTTCGTACGGATCTATGGGCTTTTCTTCTTCCTTTGTGGAATTTGCCACATCATTGGCAGCAGTACTAGCCAGACTGCCGTCTGTCAGGCTGTCAGATGAATGTGTGACTGACCTTGAACCTGTCTGGTCATTTTTATCTGAAGGCTTATGCAAGCATAGAAATATTAGCAGTGCCGCTCCGATCAGAATAAAAAGGATCAGAAAACGGATCGCCATCGTAGTCCTATCTATTTTCTTGTGTCTAAACGAAAGCGATGGTTTAAAATGGAAATCTTTCATAATCATATCCTTCCTTATTTCATGGGAAATCGCACCCTATGAAACCAATACTTAAGAATTTTATGTAAAAAACATCATGAAAATGTTACAAAGATATTACAAAAATATATGCCTAATATAGCAAACGGATAAATCATTGTCAACAAGAGTGGACTTTGTATGATTTTCTCAACCGGAAACAATCAAAAAAAGCCAAAATTGTGCAACATGAACCAAAAAGAATGACAATGTTTGTGAATAAGTTTGATTGATTTTGATTGAAAATGATTATACAATACAATCATAATCAATCAAATAAAGAAAGGAACGAAGGCTTATGATTTATACGGTAACGTTTAACCCATCGTTAGATTATATCGTGTCGGTAAGTGATTTTAAACTGGGACTGACCAACCGGACGGAGTCGGAGCTTTTGCTTCCGGGTGGAAAGGGAATCAATGTTTCAACTGTCCTTCAGAATCTGGGAATTGCTAATACAGCACTCGGATTTATAGCCGGTTTTGTCGGCGAAGAGGTTCGCAGCAAAGTGGAGCAGATGGGCGTGAATGCCGAATTTATTTCCCTGGATGAGGGAGTTTCCCGCATCAACCTGAAGCTTAAGTCTATCGACGGGACTGAGATCAACGGTCAGGGACCGAAGATACCTCGTGAGGCAGTGGAGTCGCTGATGAGGCAGCTTGACCGTTTGGGAGCGGATGATACATTGGTTCTTGCCGGAAGCATACCATCGTCGATGCCTGATGATATTTATCAGAAGATTATGGAACGGCTGAATGACAGAGGAGTGCGGATCGTGGTGGATGCGACTAAGGATCTGCTGCTCAATGTGCTGGGACATCATCCATTTTTAATCAAACCGAATAATCATGAGCTTGGAGATATATTTGGTGTGACATTATCTGAACGTGAGGAAGTTGTTCCGTACGCTAAGAAACTTCAGGAGAAGGGTGCAGTCAATGTATTAGTTTCGATGGCAGGAAAGGGTGCAGTCCTTCTGGCAGAGGACGGAAGTGTCTATGAGGCAGAGGCACCGAAAGGAACACTTAAAAACGGAGTTGGAGCTGGAG
>CAVKOQ010000021.1:0-27619 GCA_963657995.1 bacterium | reverse complement strand
AACCAAAAGTTCTTCCAGGTCATCTCCCATAGCTGTCTCTTTTTCTTTGGTTAATCGATTATGTCGATCAAATAAATCGCCAACATGGTTCTTTTCTTCATAATCAGATGATTGATTAAGAAGTTCATCAAGTTCCTGTCTTAACTTATCCATCTTCTCGAAGTTTTTTTTCTGAAGTTCCTGCTGACTTTCCAGATCATTATGTACGCTGAATAACTCGTTAATTTTATTTTCGTAATAGTTATCCTTATAATCTGAACTTGTTTTTGCGATAATTTTCTTTCCGTTTTTTCTTAAAGGCTCAATCGCCTCTTCAATCTTCTCGGCATCAGCAACCAGCCTTGTCATCTCTTCTCGGGCTGATTTTATTCTTCTATCTATTTTTTTCTGTTCTTCTTTGTTCCTTTTCTCTGGCTGTGCTGTCGGAACAGGTGATTCTTTGACTGATTTTGAAGCTTCATCTGCTTTTTCCTGAGTTGCTTCAGAGATAGATATCTCTGCAACCGGTTTTCTAGCTTTGATTGCCTCACTAAGAAGCGTAAGACGATCCTTCTCGAATTCAGGAATCTGTACATTCTGTCCCAATGCAAGCAGTCTGCATACTCTTTCAGAGAGCCTCAGCTGTCCACGGTTTACTCTACCTGAATTCTGGGCATCTTTGATTTCTTTTTCAAATGCAGCATAGTAATCCTCTTTTTCTTTATTAGTGTAATAATCACCTGTTCTTACTTCTTCATAACGAGCCAATAAATCGCGATACTTTGCTTCATCATTCTTATTTACCTGTTCTAATCGCTTCTGTCTCATTAGCAATGCTGTCTTTAGCTCGATATTATTATTCTGAGTCTTAAGCTCATTCTTTTCTGCCTCTTGTTTTACATTCGAGGCATTTACCTTATCTTCGTTTATGACATTTGTATTTTCTGCATTTTTATCAGTACTTTCAATTTTGTTGGTATTATCAATTTTGTCAGTATTCTCTTGGTTATTATTTTTCTTCTCCGATTCGTTAAGAATAGTCAAAAAATCGGCCTCACCATTCATAAACTTCTCGCGTTCATCCCGAGTCAGTCCAAATGCCTCCAATATTTCAGCCTGCTGTTCGCGTTCAAGACCATCTACCAGATCATCTAAATACTTGATCGTATCCTGTACACTATAGACACGTTGTGATGACATTCTGTCATATTCTTCTTGTAAAAGTCTGCATTCTTCCTCGATTTCCTTCATTACTCTGTCAACGCGTTTTCGTTCTTTTTCTGCTTCCTGGAATTTTTCTTTCTCATCTTCTCTCTTTGATGCACCATATTCCATATCTGCAACTAATCTTTGATAGTATTCTGAAGCATCCTGTCTTGCCTGTGCGATCTGACCTTTTACGTCATTCTTTTTCGTCAAAAGATATCTCTTAAGTTCATCCGATTTATCCAGTAAGTAGATACCTTTAGTTTCGCCAAAACTTACCATGTCTAAATCATATAATTTTTCAAGGTATGTTTTCCCAGTATCTTTTATCAGCTGATTACGCTCGTCAACAAGTTTCTTCAGCTGCTCTTCTTTTTCGATGATTTCCTTTCTTTTTTTCTCAAAATCGTTCATGTAAGTTCCATATCTGTCGACATAGTCCTTAATATTCTTAGGGGTCGCATTAGCAATAACATAGGTTTTGTCCATATCAGCTAAAATTTTTTTATCAGTAGCATCTGCCAGGCTGCGTCCCTCTTTAATAGCATCTCTCAATTCTTCGGCCGCCTTCTCCCATTTGCTATCAAAATCACTCATCCGGCGTGCATATTTATTGCTGTTCTCTGCCAGCAATTTTTTATGATCCTCTATTTTTTTATCAAAATCTTCTTTCCATTTCTTATAGCTTGTAAAATGTCCAATTTCAACTGCAGCACCAAAACTATCCATATACTCGCGAGCCGTACTTGAATGTTCTTTCATAAGATTTACTTGATCATACAATTCCTGTATAATCTCAAAAGCAAATTTGTTGTCTTTTTCATACTGTTCCTGATACTTCACAAATTCCTCATGAAGCTCCGTCATTTTCTCGTCTCTATCCCGTGTCAATAAATCATTCTCAAATGCCTGGTATTTCTTCTGATACTCTTCAAATGTTTTACTGTGCACACTAGTTTTTTTCTCCAAAGCTTCAGTTATTTTGAGTATGCTATGAAGCTGAGAGCTAATTGTATATTTAATATTCTCATAATATTCTTTTCCCAATTCTTTGTCACGAAGTTTTTCCGACTCTTTAAGTACCAAAAACTTTGCAGGATCTTCTTTAGTATCAGATTCCATTTTATTTTCTTTGTCAAATTTGCTAATAAGAACATCTAATTTTTTTCGTTGTGCATCTTTATGCTCATAAAAAAGATTTTCATTATCCGGATTCTGTAATTTTGTCCACTTACCTTTATTAATTTTTATGAACACATCGCCTATATTAAAGTCGTTAACATGTTTACGAGTAAGATCGTCAATATCAATAATGACATCCAAAGTTGAACCTCGAAAATCATCGAGAAGAGCCATCTGCTCTTTAAGAGCTGCATCTTGTGCCTTTCTATATTGAATCGCTTCCTCTTTGATTTTTATATTCGGTACATAATTTGGCTGAAATTGATTTTTATAAAATGTATCTATTTTTTCCTTGCTAGACAAATTCATTCCGTTTTCTGCCTCTTCTATAATTGCATACAAAAGGCTCCATTCTTCTTTAAAGGAATTATTAATTTGCATCTTTTCATCAGAATTTTCAATTTTATAATCTATTTTGACTCCCATTTTATCAAAACATTCCTGTACTGCCTCAGGAAAATAGTGTTCATCTTTTTCCCATTGCTCAGCATTCATTTTGGGAATATTATCATATAGTCCTGATATATACTCCATCCAAGGTAATAGGTCTTCACTGTATCCCTTCATCAGTTTCCCGGCATCTTCCAGTTTTTTCATACGTTCCTGTAGAACAGCCGTCACTTTTTTCACTTTCTCAGCCTTCTCACCATATTCCGGTATAGTATATTGTGCATAAGTTTTGGTTTCCTTTTTGTCGTTTGGCATGGTATTTCCTCCCCTTTTTATGTGCTCTTGAAATCTTTCTGTGTTAGATTTTGTGATTTTTTTCAGATCAATCATTATCGTTTTTATTTCTGAATTCATTATAACACGTATTGTAGGACAAATGTAGGACAAAAGCGGAGCGTTTTTTGATTCATAGGATGCACTTTCCTATGAATCAAAAAAGCACCTACCATTTCTGATAGGTGCTTCATCTTTTATTTTTTTATTCCGGAGTTTTAAGAATCGCTCCCTGATCAGCACTTGTTACAAGTGATGCATAACGATTAAGTGCAGGTGTACGATTCTTACGAAGCGGTTTCCAATTTGCAAGACGACGTTCAATCTCTTCCTGTGGAATCTGCAGTTCCAATTTTCTTTCAGGAATGTCTATAAGGATCGGATCCCCATCTTCAACAATCGCAATCGGGCCTCCTGCTGCCGCCTCCGGGGAGACATGGCCGATACACGGACCTCTTGATGAGCCTGAGAATCGTCCGTCTGTAACCAGTGCACACATCTCGTCCATTCCACGTCCTACGATAAGGCTTGTGACCATGTGCATCTCTCGCATGCCCGGGCCGCCCTTCGGACCTTCATATCTGATAACCAGAATATCCCCCTGCTTAATTTCTCCACCGGAAACTGCCTGACAGGCATCTTCCATACTGGTAAATACTCTCGCATGTCCTTCAAAATGCTGCATAGTAGGTTTCACACCTGCCTGTTTTACGACAGCTCCATCCGGTGCCAGACTACCGCTAAGAATTGCCAGTCCACCTTCAGGTTTCTTTGGGTGTTCCAGTGAAAACAGAACATCATTTTCAACAAGAGGCACATCCTTAAGATTCTCTTTTACTGTTTTTCCTGTACAGGTCATCGCATTCCCAGCTAATAAAGGCTCTACAGCCTTCATGACAGCCGGTATACCGCCTGAATTTTCGAGATCGAGTAAAGGATGAGCCCCAGACGGCTTAATATTGCAAAGATACGGTACTTTTCTGCTAAGCTCGTCGAAATCTTTCAGTGAAACATCAATATCAGCCTCATGAGCAATCGCAGGAATATGCAGTGTACTGTTTGTAGAAGCACCCATAGCCATACTTACGATGATTCCATTTCTAAGAGCCTCTTTTGTCATGATCTTACGCGGAGTGAGACCTTCTTTTAACATTTCTACAACTCTATAACCGCTCTGTTTTGCTATTCTTCTCTTCTTAGCCGATACAGCATGAGCCAGTCCGCATCCAGGAATACTCATTCCGAGTACCTCAGCAAGGCAGCTCATAGTATTTGCGGTTCCAAGCATACTGCAGGTTCCAACTCCCGGAAGTGCGGTCTGCTCTGCAGCCATCAAATCTTCTACGCTCATCTTTCCAGTCTGTGTACGTCCGATTAACTCACGCATATCCGTAAGTGTCAGCATCGGAAATTCCTTACTGTTTCCCGGCATCATCGGACCCCCTGGAACAACAATCGCCGGAATATTACAGCGCATCGCACCCATCAGCATTCCCGGAACAATCTTATCACATCCCGGCATCAGAACCATTGCGTCAAATTGATGTGCCTCAATCATGTACTCAATCGAGTCAGCAATCAGCTCACGGCTTGGCAGCGGATAACTCATTCCCTTATGTCCCTGACAGATACCGTCGCAGATAGCAATCGTTGAAAACTCACGCGGAACACCACCTGCTTCCCAGACGCCCTGTGCCACGCACTGTGCCAGTTCACGCAGATGAAAATGTCCCGGCACCATCTCTGTAAATGAGTTTACGATAGCAATCATAGGTTTATGAAGGTCTTTTTCCTCCAAACCTGTACTGTACAAAAGAGCTCTGTGAGCAGAGCGTTCGATACCATTGGTCAGCGTTCCACTGCGCCAGTCTTTGTAGTGCATAACATCTTTTTCAGCCATAACAAAACCTCTCCTTAGTAAATTTAATAATTATGTTTCTATTTTTAATCCATCATTTTCATACTTATCGTATCATTGACAACCACAATTGTAAAACAGTATAATATTGAATATATACAACTTAAAATTGTGATAAATACGATTATAGGAGACATCACATGACTACAGCACAACTTGTTTTTCTCTATACCGCAGAGGAACTTAATATCAGCAAAGCTGCCAAGCGGGCATTTATAAGCCAGCAGTGTGCCAGCAATCACATCAAAAATCTGGAACAACAGTACGGAGTTCTTCTTTTTAACCGAAAGCCAACACTCTCACTGACTCCTGCCGGAAGTTATCTTTGGCACTCGCTTATACAAATACAGAATATTGAGCAGAATACAGATGCCGGCATCAAAGAAGTCATAAACGGTGGAGTCGGACACTTATCAGTCGGGATTAATCCCACCAGATGCCGCATCCTTATGCCAATGGTTTTAAAAGAATTTTCTGAACAATATCCCGGAGTTGAGGTGTCGATTCAGTGCGGAGATACTATAGACAACCTTGAACTTTTAAAACAGGGCTCCGTAGATCTTGTCATAGGGATCAATGCTCAAGTCTTTGATCTTTCATTATTTTCTGTAACACCTATTGCTGCCGATCAAATATTTTTCCTTACAACAACGTCCATGACCAAGCAGTACTGTCCTGATTTTTATGACAAACTAAATGATAAAGGAGAGATTCCTCTACATTCTCTCTCTACCTTTCCCTTTTGCAGAAATCTAAGTGGAAGTACACTGACGAGGCTTGTAGACACCTATTTATATCAAAATAAGATCGATCTTAACACAAGATACAATGTCAGTGACTACGATACCCAAATTGACCTTTGTCTGTCAGGTATGGCAGCAGCATTTTGTCCGTCCATGATTCTTTCCAGAATATCCGAACGAAATATTGATTTTTCCACAAAGCAGCAACCGGCAATTTTCCCCATTCAGGAAATCCATGACAAACTAGAAATTGATCTCATTCAAAATTCATACGCATTTCAGCCATTGTTCGTCACAAGCTTCATAGATATTCTTAAAAAAATTGTTCAGCAGTTTTAAAAAAATCAAACAAAAGGCAGCCCACTACGGACTGCCTTTACGTCATATCTTTCTGCCTTTAATTTTTTCTTCCTGCCGGATCTTCTTTATACCAGAACCCTCCGACAATTGCTATTGCAAATGAAACAATCACAACAATCGCGGAAACTGCCACAATAAAGCTTCCCTTTCCTCCTATGAGCATAGCCGGAAATGCCGACCAGACAACCATTTCCACAAAGGATAGCCATGGTGTCATAGCCTGGTCTTCCAAAGTGTTTGACTCGTTGTTCGGATCGACGATTCTAAGCAGGATTAAACCTATTGCAAATACACCTGTCATCTGTCCATAGCAGAAAATCGCATGTTCAAACCAGTCCTTATTATTCATCAGCCATCCTAATGGAAATACGTTTACAACAACTATCACAAGTCCAACCAGTGTCATAACAAGAATCGGAATTAAGTACTTGATAACAACCCCAAGATTGATAGATGCGATACCGAAAAAAACGAGATAATCTGTAAATGTTCCTGAAATCCTGAGATTAATCTTCTTATCAATATAGCTGTATACTCGTGTTTTTCCAAAGATCATAAAGAACGCAACGCCTAACAGAAAACCTATCGTATATGTCGGAATACCTGAAACCACATGAGCCCCCAGCCATTGATTTAATAAATATCCGGCTCCGGCAACTGTAAAGATCACAGATATATGAAAACATAATGTATCGAGTGAAATTGACGAGATTGTTTCATTTCCCATGGAATTTCTGTTTTTTTCCTGAATAAGTCCGGTTCTCATATCATTGCCTAAAAGGCTGAAATCCTTAATATGTGCAGTATATCCCTTTTTAGTCGCGATCTTAATGAGTGCCAGACCGCCAATGATGCCGGAAAGAATGCCAAGTGTCGCAAACGTCATACCGATGTCTGCCGCATCAGCCCATCCATACTCAGCAAATGTACTTCCGACAGCTGCTGCCGTTCCGTGCCCTCCAAGAAAACCCGATGCAAGAAGCAAGCCAAAACCAGGGTTCAACTCAGGATAGATCTTAGTAAGAACATAAATTCCAATTGCAATCGGAATACCAAACTGCATGAAATAACCAACATTTCGAAACAGCTGAAAGCTGATCACTCGGCGGATAACCTCCTTTCCCTTTCCGGACGATGAACATTCAAAACCATTCAGTCCTATAACTGTAAATACCACGATCGCCAAAAATCCTGCATAACTTCCCTGAGATCCTGAAAAAGGGAGAACATTCAACACCTGCGGTCCTAAAATAAATCCCAGGATTCCGGCAAGCATGCTTGATGGAACGAATAACTCCTGAATCGGTTTCAGATATGCCCTCATCAACTGTCCTGCCAGTATAAGAGCCGATGCTATCGCAAAATCAAGAAAAACATCATAGATCGTCATACGCATTTCCTCCTCTTCGTGTTGCTACTGTGAGATCCGGCGAAGTTTTTATTCATTGCTTCGCGTAAATCAAAAGAGGACATCCTCATGCCAAAGTGACATGTATGACGTCCTCGTCCAATAGCTATAATTATTTTTTTCACAGTATAAACAGCTATTTTTCAAAAAAATAGTACAAATGCGAACAGATTTACATTTTATTGTTTGACAAATACCATTGTTATGTCTATTATTATATGATAATGAGAAGAAAAATCACTTTTAGAACAAATTTGTGTTACAGTGTCAAATAACCACGAGAATCCGAATTTTCACTCGCAAAGAAATCCGTAACGGGAGGTGAACCAATATGCCGTATATTACTGTACAACCAGGATATGTGCTCAGTACCTCAAAATTTAAAGAAAGTCTATGCCTTGCAAATGGTATTTCACATTTTTATGAATTCAAAACAGACTGTTCCGGCGATAACCCTTTTCCTGAATTTCCGCATGGTTCCTTTGACATCCGTTTTTCATGCCGAAAAGACAAACCTGCCGGAACATTTCTTGGCACCTGCCTGAATTTTCAGGAACCACATCTTGAACCAGATACACGCTATTTTTGCATACGTTTCCAATGCGGTTTTCTGCCTGGTTTTCTTCTGTCATCCATGCGTGAACTTCTTGGGCAGGAGCTTCCCCTAGCTGATTGTGTCTGTCATCTGGATACCTCTCTGGCTGAAAAAATTGCTCTGGCTGACAGCTTTAAAGATCGCATATCTATTTTCATGGATTTTTATATCCGCCAGAAAATAAGAGATGATTTCTTTACATTACTGACTGCAGACTGCGTCGGACGCATCCTCGGCACGAACGGAAACGTGTCTATTGAACAGCTTGCAGAGGAGTTTCTTTACAGTCGAAGATATATTGAAAAGGTCTTCCAGACCACGCTCGGCATAAGCCCAAACCAGCTTTGCCGTATTGTACGTTTCCAAAACTTTCTTTATGATCTCAGTCGAAAACCACAATATAAACTCACAGAACTTGCTCTTGAAAACGGATATTACGATCAATCACACCTCATACGCGATTTCAAATATTTCACGAGTACAACTCCCAAAAAATATGCCAGTATAATTATCCGGGGTAACTATGCCTCTCGTCTCCATGATTATGATATATTCGGCAAACAGAATATTCCTGATGTTCTCCCGATTTTATAAGCTGTTCGCTTTTTTACAATTCCATTTCAGTTATCTGCTGTATACTTGCCTGCAAGCAAGGAAACAGACAAGGACGTCGATACTAACGGTATTGGCGTTCTTTTTGATCTATACCTTTTTGAAAGGAGACTCGCTATGGATAATAGAATTTTAGAGCATCCGATTCTTGGATGTCCCACAGAACGAAAGTTGGTAACCTTCACTCTGGATGGTAAACACCTAACTGGCTATGAGGGAGAACCGATCGCTGCAGCACTTAAAGCTGCCGGTGTGATGGTACATCGATATACTGCAAAAAAGCATGAACCTCGCGGTATATTTTGTGCGATCGGCCGCTGTACTGACTGTGTCATGATCGTAGACGGAAAGCCAAATATCCGCACCTGCGTGACTCCGTTAGTAGAAGGCATGAATGTACAGACGCAGTATGGTGTATCTGCGAATCCGAACAAGAAGGGAGTTGTGTCGAATGAAACGGTATGATTTGATTATTGTAGGTGCCGGTCCGTCCGGTCTCTCTGCTGCCATTGAAGCAGCACATTTAGGAATGAAGACTATCGTATTTGATGAAAATGCCCGCCCCGGTGGACAGCTTTTCAAGCAAATACATAAATTCTTCGGTTCTAAAGAGCATAAAGCAAAGATTCGCGGTTTTAAGATCGGCGAACAGCTTCTTGAAGAGGCAGATGCCGCCGGTGTAGAAGTTGTTTTAAATGCCACTGTCACTGGCCTTTATCAAGACCGTGAAGTGGTAGTCAGAATCGGAGACAGTGTCTGCCATTATAAAGGAGATGCAGTTGTCATCGCCACTGGTGCTTCTGAAAACATGGTTACATTCCCCGGCTGGACACTTCCGGGTGTCATCGGTGCCGGTGCTGCACAGACCATGATGAATCTTCACAATGTAAAACCCGGTAAAAGAGTTCTTATGCTTGGTTCAGGAAATGTAGGACTTGTTGTCAGCTTCCAGCTCCTGCAATGCGGATGTGATGTCGTTGCTCTAGCTGATGCTGCCCCAAGAATCGGTGGATACGGTGTTCATGCTGCAAAGGTAGCCAGAACCGGTGTTCCATTCTATCTCTCCCACACTATTTTAAAGGCAGAAGGAACGGAGCACGTAACAGGTGTAACTATCGCTGAAGTTGATTCCAATTTCCAGTTCATTCCGGGAACAGAGAAGCATTTTGATGTCGATACCATCTGTATTGCAGTAGGACTCTCTCCGATGTCCCAGCTTTTAAAAATGGCCGGTTGCAAGATGGAGGATAATCCAAAACGTGGCGGACAAGTTCCGCTCTGCGATGACAGCGGTATGACATCTGTCCCGGGTGTTTTTGCCGCAGGCGATGTTTCCGGTATTGAAGAAGCCAGCTCAGCCATGATCGAAGGACGAATGACTGGAATTGCCGTTGCAGAATATCTCGGTTTTCTATCAGAAATAGAGAAAATTTCCCGTATTGACGAGCTTAAGCATTCCCTTGAAGAGCTTCGTCAGGGTATGTTTGCACCAAAGAATCGCGGCAAGCAGATCGAGACAACAGAAGAAGGGATTCCTATTTCCAAAAATCTTCTCACACACGGTTTTGTCTCAGATGACGAGATTGAACGTTTCCCTGGAGTTACAAAAATTGCAAGGATCCATCCGGTCATCGAATGTACGCAGAACATTCCATGTAACCCCTGTCAGGATGCATGCCCGAGACACTGCATCAAAATTGGTTCCAAGATCACTGCTCTTCCGGCTGTTGATCCCCTGAAAGATTGCATCGGCTGCGGTTTATGTGTAGCCTCATGTTCCGGACAAGCAATCTTCCTGGTTGATGAGAGTTCCGTTGATGGCTTTACCGATATTACTCTTCCGTATGAATTTTTGCCACTTCCGAAAGAAGGCGAATGTGGAACAGCACTCGGGCGAGATGGGCATGAACTCTGTAAAGCGACTGTCATCTCTGTTCGTACAGCTATGGCATTTGACAAAACAAATCTCTTAACTATACGAGTTCCATCTGCTTTAGGAATGAAGGCAAGGTTCTATAAATCCGAAAAAAATTTGGAATCATCTTTTACGGAAAGCTGAATGGAGGTATGAAATATGAGTTATATTAATGATCGTTCAAGAGATATTGGCGAATTTATTCCGGCCCCGGATGATGATATGCTGATCTGCAGATGTGAAGAAGTCACAAAAGGCGAGATTAGGCGTGCTGTTCATGATGGCATGTTTACAGTAACTGAGGTTAGACGTTATCTAAGAACCGGCATGGGACTCTGTCAGGGACAGACTTGTGCCAAACTCGTAAAATCAATCATTGCTAGAGAATTAAATATCTCTCCGGCAGAATTAGAACCTGCAACCAGCCGTGCTCCAATGCGTCCCACTGAGATGAAAATTCTTGCTAACGAGATAAAGGAGGTGTCCGAATGAAAACGACAGCTGAAGTAATCATTATCGGAGGTGGCATCATAGGATGTTCGACTGCCTATTATCTGGCAAAAAAAGGTGTAGATGTCTTGGTCCTTGAAGGCAGCGATTATATTGGAAATGGTGGTTCTTCCAGAAACGGTGGTGGCGTACGCCAGTCCGGACGTGACCCCAGAGAACTACCTCTCATGATGTACGGCATACATAATCTCTGGCCGACACTTTCTGATGAACTTGATACAGACTGCGAATATCATCAGGACGGCAACCTCAGACTTGGAAAGACTGAAAAACACCTTCAGATCCTTACCGGTCTTACTGAACGTGCCGTAAAATGCGGGCTCGATGTCAAAATGATCGACGGAGACGAGGTAAGAAGAATTAATCCTTATCTTTCAAATGAAGTCATTGGGGCAAGCTGGTGTCCAACCGACGGTCATGCTAACCCACTTACAACTACTCTCGGTTTTTATAAAATGGCACGTCGCTTAGGAGCCCGTTTTATCACAGGCGAAAAAGTAATTTCACTTAGAAAAATTCACGGAAAAATACGACAGGTAATAACCGAAAATACCATTTATGAATCTGAAACAGTTATACTTGCCGCTGGTCTAGCCAGCCGTGTAATCGCAGAAACTGTCGGAATAGACATACCTATGCAATCGGCCATGCTTGAAGCACTGGTAACTGAAGCCGAACCTCACATGTTTGATCAGATGCTTGGAACTGCCGAGGCAGATTTCTATGGGCATCAGACAAAGCATGGCTCTTTCGTATTCGGAGGCACTTTAGGACTTGAGGGCTTCACAAAAGATAACGGAACGCCTATCTGCAACAGTCTAGCAGCTTCAAGTACATGTCGAGGTATCATCCGTTACTTCCCAATGCTCGCAGATGCTAAGATTGTACGCACCTGGGCCGGGTGGATGGATCAAACAGCAGACAAAGTCCCTGTTATCAGTCCTGTAGAAGAAGTCCCCGGTCTTATCCTTGCCTGCGGATTCTGCGGACATGGATTTGGCATTGGACCGGCAGTAGGGCATGAACTTGCAGAGCTCATTACTACCGAAACAACTAACATCGATCTGACGCCTCTAAGATATGATCGTTTCTGTGCAAAGAGCTAAGTTGGCCAAAAATTAACAGTGACAAAATTATATGAATTTTCCCGCACTTCAAAAGGAGAGAGTTTTTAAACTCTCTCCTTTAACATGTCATCTATTATTTACTTATGAGTAACCTGCTCTGTCTGATTACATGTTTTCCTTGATAGCTGCCTGTGCTGCTGCCAGTCTGGCAATCGGAACACGGAACGGTGAGCAAGATACATAGTCAAGGCCGATCTTGTGGCAGAATTCTACGGAAGACGGATCTCCGCCGTGCTCACCACAGATACCTACATGAAGAGTAGGACGCTCTGCCTTACCTAACTTGATAGCCATCTCCATCAGTTTGCCTACGCCAACCTGATCAAGCTTTGCAAATGGATCGTTCTCGAAGATCTTCTTGTCATAGTATGCATCCAGGAACTTACCTGCATCATCACGTGAGAAGCCGTAAGTCATCTGTGTCAGGTCATTGGTACCGAAGCAGAAGAACTCAGCCTCTTTTGCGATATCATCAGCTGTAAGGGCTGCACGAGGAATCTCGATCATGGTACCTACTTCATACTTAAGTTCAACACCTGCTACTGCGATCTCCTCATCAGCTGTCTTAACTACGATATCTTTAACATATTTTAACTCTTTAGCATCGCAAGCAAGCGGAATCATGATTTCCGGTTTTATGGACCAGTCAGCGTGTGCCTTCTGTACGTTGATAGCAGCACGGATAACTGCCTTGGTCTGCATAACTGCGATCTCAGGATAAGTAACTGCCAGACGAAGTCCACGGTGACCCATCATCGGGTTGAACTCATGCAGGGATGCGATAAGGTTCTTGATATCCTCTACAGATTTGCCCTGAGCGTCAGCCAGTTTCTTGATATCATCTTCCTCAGTCGGAACGAACTCATGCAGCGGCGGATCCAGGAAACGGATAGTTACAGGATTGCCCTCCAGAGCCTCGAATAAGCCCTCGAAGTCGCCCTGCTGATACGGAAGAATCTTATCAAGAGCTGCTTCTCTCTCTTCTACTGTATCTGCACAGATCATCTCACGGAATGCAGCAATTCTGTCTTCCTCGAAGAACATATGCTCTGTACGGCAAAGACCGATACCCTCTGCACCAAGCTCTCTTGCTTTCTTAGCATCTGCCGGTGTATCTGCGTTTGTACGAACTTTCAGTTTTCTGAACTTGTCAGCCCAAGCCATAACGCGTCCGAATGTACCTGCGATAGTAGCATCTACAGTCTTGATCTGACCATCGTAAATATTACCTGTTGTACCATCGATGGAAATGTAATCTCCCTCATGGAACTCTTTACCAGCTAAAGTAAATTTCTTATTCTCTTCATCCATAGCGATGTCGCCACATCCGGATACACAGCAGGTACCCATACCACGTGCAACTACTGCTGCATGTGATGTCATACCACCACGAACAGTCAAGATACCCTGTGATACCTTCATACCAGTAATATCTTCAGGAGATGTCTCCAGACGTACCAGTACGACTTTCTCACCTTTCTCATGCCATTCTTCAGCATCCTCTGCTGTGAATACAATCTTACCACAAGCAGCACCAGGAGAAGCACCTAAGCCCTTTCCAAGCGGAGTAGCTGCTTTAAGTGCAGCTGCATCAAACTGCGGATGTAACAGTGTGTCGAGGTTACGCGGGTCGATCATAGCGACTGCCTCTTCCTCTGTCTTGTGTCCTTCATCTACCAGGTCGCATGCGATCTGAAGAGCTGCCTGTGCAGTTCTCTTACCGTTACGGCACTGTAACATATAAAGTTTTCTGTTCTCTACAGTAAACTCCATATCCTGCATATCATGATAATGGTTCTCAAGCACTTCGCAAACTTTGATGAAATCTGCATATGCTTCCGGGAATTCCTTCTCCATCTGTGCAATCGGCATAGGAGTACGAACACCGGCAACAACGTCCTCGCCCTGTGCGTTCTTTAAGAACTCACCCATAAGTTTCTTCTCGCCTGTTGCTGGATCACGTGTAAATGCAACACCTGTACCGGACTCATCGTTTAAGTTACCGAATACCATAGGCATAACGTTTACTGCAGTACCCCAAGAATACGGAATATCATTATCTCTTCTGTATACGTTTGCACGTGGGTTATCCCATGAACGGAATACAGCTTCGATTGCTAATTTTAACTGAACAACCGGATCGGACGGGAATTCCTCGCCTAACTGGTTCTTATACTCTGCTTTGAACTGCTCTGCCAATGTCTTTAAGTCAGCTGCTGTCAGCTCAATATCGTACTGAACACCTTTCTCAGCTTTCATCTTATCTATGAGCTGCTCAAAATATTTCTTTCCGACTTCCATAACTACATCAGAGAACATCTGAATGAAACGTCTGTAGGAGTCATATACAAATCGCTCAAATTTCGGGTCTGGATTGCCAGCGATCATCGCTGCAACTACCTCATCATTTAAACCAAGGTTAAGAATGGTATCCATCATACCAGGCATGGATGCTCTCGCGCCTGAACGAACTGATACTAACAGCGGATTCTTGAGATCACCAAACTTCTTGCCATTGATCTCTTCCATCTTCTTAACGCCTTCCATAGCCTGAGCCATGATCTCATCGTTAATCTTGCGGCCATCCTCATAGTACTGAGTACAAGCCTCTGTAGTAATTGTGAAACCCTGTGGAACCGGCAGTCCGATGCTGGTCATCTCTGCCAGGTTTGCGCCCTTGCCGCCAAGCAAGTTGCGCATGGTCATGTCTCCCTCGCTAAACATATAAACCCATTTTGCCATAAGTATTTTCCTCCTATACTTGTTTATGTCTTATATTCACATATTTTTATGTGAATTGTAAAACCCATCGTGAATATTATAACATAAACCGCGGTCTAGTAAAGAGTTTTTTTAAGATTTGTTCCAACTTTTTTACATGAAATGTATATTTTTTTGTGACATTCGTGAATATTGTCACAGTTCAGAGCCAAGCAAAATTGCATAGGAAAACATGAATCATGCTTGCATGAATGAATGTTTTTCTATGTGATTTTATTTGGCGGATACGCCAAACCGACGAAATGCGAAGCATTTTGGAGGTTGGCTCTGTACTGTCTTTATCGACAAAAGGCAGAAACCCATCTCGGATTTCTGCCTTCTTTATAAATATCTTTTATTCTTTTAAAATCAAAATATAACTTAGAAACGGAACTTATCCTCAAAATAATTCTTCAACTCAGCGATCGGCACGCGTACCTGCTCCATGGTATCACGGTCACGGATGGTAACTGCCTGGTCGGTTTCTGACTCAAAATCATATGTGATGCAGAACGGTGTACCAATCTCATCCTGACGACGATAACGTTTACCGATATTTCCTCTGTCATCAAACTCGCAGTTGTAGTACTTGCTAAGTTCTGCATAAATCTTTTCAGCACCCTCATTGAGCTTCTTAGACAGCGGAAGAACGCCGATCTTAACCGGTGCGATTGCCGGATGGAAGTGAAGAACAGTTCTTACATCGCCCTCTCCAATCTCCTCCTCATCGTATGCAGAGCAAAGGAATGCTAAAGTTACACGATCTGCACCGAGTGATGGCTCGATAACGTATGGGATGTATTTTTCCTTCTTCTCATCATCAAAATAGGTCATATCCTGTCCTGATGTATTCTGATGCTGTGTCAGGTCATAATCTGTACGGTCAGCGATACCCCAAAGCTCGCCCCAACCGAACGGGAACAGGAATTCCAGGTCTGTAGTTGCCTTGCTGTAGAAGCACAGTTCTTCCGGTGAATGGTCACGTGCTCTCATCTCATCAGGTTTGATGCCAAGTGTCTGCAGCCAGTCGATGCAATGCTGTTTCCAGTATGCAAACCACTCAAGATCTGTTCCAGGCTCACAGAAGAACTCAAGCTCCATCTGCTCAAACTCTCTGGTACGGAATGTAAAGTTACCAGGTGTGATCTCGTTACGGAAGGACTTACCTATCTGACCAATACCAAACGGAATCTTCTTTCTGGATGTTCTCTGTACATTCTTGAAGTTTACAAAAATACCCTGTGCTGTCTCAGGACGAAGATATACAGTATTCTTGGCATCCTCAGTAACACCCTGAAATGTCTTGAACATCAGGTTAAACTGACGAATATCGGTAAAATCATGCTTTCCACAGCTTGGACAGCAGATGTTATTGTCATCGATATACTGCTTCATCTGTTCCTGTGACCATCCGTCTACAGAACCTTCGATCTCGATGCCATTTTCATCCATGTAATCTTCGATAAGCTTGTCGGCACGGAAACGCTCTTTACAGCTCTTGCAGTCCATCAACGGGTCAGAGAAGCCGCCCAAATGTCCTGATGCTACCCAAGTCTGTGAATTCATGAGGATAGCACAGTCTACACCTACATTGTAAGGGCTTTCCTGAACAAATTTCTGCCACCATGCACGTTTTACATTATTTTTAAGCTCAACGCCCAGATTGCCGTAATCCCATGTATTGGCAAGGCCGCCATAAATCTCAGATCCAGGATATACAAATCCTCTTGATTTTGCGAGAGCTACGATCTTTTCCATCGTCTTTTCCATTTGTCTTGTCCTCCTGATTAATTTATCATTTTTTAATTATCTTTTTCGCCTTTTAAGGCTGATAAATGAACTTGCATCTTTCTTTTTCCAAGCTGCAGTCAGACATAGCCTGCCACCTTAACTATAGCTATTGGCCCTTCTCACTCATGCAGACTCAGATTTTTTTAGTATACCTGTTTTTATATGCATTTTCAATACTTCATATAAAAAAAGAGATTTCTTTAATAAGGCATTATAAACGTGATATCTCCTAACTATATCCGTTCATCGCCCTCCGTTTAAAACTTTCCATATATCAGGCAGATATTTTCTCATAATCCGCACTGCCTGATAGCATATCGCTACAGCTATGGCCGGCATGCAGATATACATAATCATAGAAACTAATTCGCTGCCTGGCAATATAATCGCCGCCACCTTATTGAGAAAACGTACAACTATAAAATGTGTTGCATATATAAAGAATGTACAGGTCATAAACGGCCTTACGCTCCCAAGCCAGTCCTCATTTACAATCAGCCAGATACCGGCTACTCCAAGTAGCTGGTAAAGTACGATACCGGCGACCACGAAATGCGTATAATAAATTCGACTAAACGCAATTCCGACTGCTAGGAGCAATATCCCGACAATCGCCCTCCTAGGCGACCACGATTTTTCTGTCCATTTTTTTAAATGAATGGCTGCATATGCCGCAAAAGAATAATAAATAAGTGCATCCAGATTAAGTTCAGAAATCGATACTGTCCTAGAAAGAAGTACCAATAGTGCAAGTAGAAACAATGCCCCGGTCCAGACATTTTTAAGGAATAAATACAGCACGGGTGTAAGCAACACCAAAAGAATTATCTGGTACATAAACCAGAATACAGGATTGTATGTATATTTCGTGATTGCCTGCCATGCACCGGACAATGAAAACATCATTTCCGATCGATTGGCTATATCTTTAATCCCAGGAATCCAACTGGCACACATGTACAAAACATAGTAAATAGTATTCCATAGTAGATACGGGATCAAAAGCGAATGCAGACGCTTATTTAACTTTTCGCCAAGTCGGTTCATTGTAAAATTGCGATAAAAAAGGTATGACGAAAGCATCATAAAACAGGCGATGTCAATCCTTAAGACTTCCTGCATGATCTCATATTGAAAATGCCACCACGGTGCATCCGTACCAAGTTCAGGAAAGAACAGATCCGCATTTCCCGAATGCGTCAGAATTACCATAAGGCAGCATACAAAATTAAACCAGGAGATTTTCCTACGAAATTTTTCTTCAGGCAATGATAAATTAATATGGAACACCTCCTAATTAAAGTACGTCGGTAATACAACTATGTAATTGTCTGCAATATTTCTAGCGAATGGAAACTTCTGTCTACGTAAGCTCTCTTGTTTCTCTCAACATTTGCAGCAAATTGTGCGAATGCATCTTCATTCAGAAGAAATGTATACAATTTTTCAATAGATGCGTATATCACATACTGCCATGCATATCTTGCAGAATCTCCGGCACGAAGCGGTGGTTCTTCTGTGTATTCTCCATTGATTACCATGATTTTCAGTTCAAATATTCTCTGCACAAGCTTATTTGGAAGTGCCGGCTTTAAGAGTGCTCGAAATGACTGGTACAAAAGACGCAGCATCTCTTTTGCTTCCAGACCTTCTCTTCCATAATACGAAGCAAATTCAGTGAAATATGAGGCATAACATGCACTTTCAACATCCTGCTCTAATCCTTCAAAATAGTTTTCTATCTCAGCTCCGTAAAGATTATAAGCATCTCTGGTCTCTGAAAGTATAAATTCTCCGAATACAAAAGGACGGCTGATAGCACGAAACTGACTTGTTTGACGTTTCGCCCCTCTGACAAATGCTGTGATCTTGCCTCTGTCCCCGGTCAGTATAACAAGACGTTTATCATATTCTCCTACCGGGGCTGCATACAGCACCATTCCGGTTGTATGTATCAAATCGCGCATGCAGCCCTCCCGTAGTTCAAATAGCCATTTTACTAGATATCTTTCGGATTATATCCGTAGTTCTTCATATAAAGGTCACTGTCTCTCCACTCTTTACGTACCTTAACCCAGAGTTTCAGATTAACCTTCGTGTCCATAAGATTCTCTATTTCCATTCTCGCAGCGGTTCCAATACGTTTTAACATAGAGCCGCCCTTTCCGATAATAATTCCCTTGTGAGAATCTCGTTCACATACGATAGTCGCATCTATATCAATGATTCCATTTGGACGTTCCTTCATCTGATCGATCATAACAGCTATACCGTGCGGAATCTCATCATCAAGCATTCTGAGTGCCTTCTCACGGACAAGTTCTGCCGCAATCTGGCGCATAGGCTGATCCGTAACTGTATCTTCATCGTAAAACTGCGGGCCCTCCTGAAGATATTTGAAGATGCTGTTCTTTACATCATCGATATTCATCTCCTTTAGGGCTGAAACAGGGATAATCTCGGCAAATTTTAAAATATCCTTGTATGCAGCGATGAATGTCAGTATTTCTTCTTTTGATTTGACTGTATCTATCTTATTGATAACAAGGATAACCGGTGTTTTGATTTTTGAAAGCTGCTCTGCAATATGACGCTCTCCTGCACCGATAAATGTTGTCGGCTCTACAAGCCAGAGAATAACATCAACTTCCTTAAGCGTATTCTCAGCTACATTGACCATATACTCTCCGAGCTTATTTTTTGCCTTATGTATACCCGGAGTATCAAGAAAGATAATCTGTCCGCGTTCATCAGTATACACAGTCTGAATGCGGTTTCTGGTTGTCTGAGGCTTCTCGGAAGTGATCGCAATCTTCTGTCCGATCAGATGATTCATCAAAGTAGATTTTCCGACATTTGGGCGACCAATCAGGGTCACAAATCCAGATTTGAACTCTTCTTTACCTGCTTTTGCCATTATATTTCCTTTCTTTAAACTATATATTCTTCTTAAAATTAAATTATTCTTAATTAAACAGATTTTTTACTGTCTTAAACATATCCTGATTTTCTTTGATTTTTTCTGCGTTTCCGATAGCACAGATACTCTGCTCATCAAGAACTGCTTTAATAACCGGTGCAAGCTTTCGTATATCCTCAGGTGTCACATTAAGAATCTCATCTCTCTGCTTCTGAACCATCTCATCTGTAATACCGGTAAACCAGGCTGCATCTGCTACTGATCCTTTTTGTCTTGGAAGAAGCGGTGCATCCAGATCGCTGACGGTTCCAATAACAAATTTTGTCATATCACGTTCATCTGCATCGAACTGCTCTAAATATGGAATCACACCCTCATAAACTTCATTGGTCTCGCGAAGGTTCGGATCTCTGTATGATACGAAGTAGCTGTCTCCGGTTCTTCCGGCTCCATTCATAACTCCGTACGCACCGCCCTTTACGCGGACATTGATCCACAGATAATCATATCCGAGAATAACTTTAAGAGTTCTAAGCGTTCCCTTATATTCAAATCCCTTATCCGCAAAATTACCGCAGCGTGCAAGATAATTAACCTGTGATGAAGTCATGAACCCCTCATTTAAATTCTCTTTTTTCCACTCAAAAGAATATGTAGTCCCATCTCCATCATAAAGTCGATCTTTTAAAATCGGAAGTGATTTTAAAAGCTCCTGCTGATCCTTAGCATCCGCAGTATAGCTTATCAGCATATTTTCCCTGGTAAACAGTTTAGTTGCTGTATCTTTTAATTTGGCTATAATCTCGCTCTTCTTAGCCTCAAAATTCTTAGCCATATCTTCAAGGAACTGGTAAAAGCCGATTCCACCGGTAATATCATTAAATGCTGCTTCTGCTGAAAAATATGAGGTCGCTCTCATAACCGCTGCAGAATGTGCTGCCTGATTAAGTTTCATCTGATTTCTGGATTTTGTCTCCGCTATAATCTCAGAAAGACGCTTCTCGTCATCGAAAACCGAATCAATCAGTATCTCTGCAATCGCTGATAATCCGAAATCAAGCTTATCACAAAGTACACTTGCACTGGCTGTAAATAATCCTGTAACTTCATCTGTTTTTTTAACATTCGTGTAAGAGCTGATACCAAATGCTACTCCACCGGTATTTAAATTGATCTCATCAGATAAATCGCTGTAGGTATGCTTTGTTGTATCTACAAAGCCAAGCACAGCCCTCAAAAGACCTACATAAGGTAGATCCTTAGATGGAATACGGTTCGTATTGAACATCACCTTCACATAGCCTAGTCCGGATGTAAAAAGTTCATGTGCAAGCACCTTTGTACCGTCAATTTCACGTTCAGTCAGGATGAATTTTTCTGCTTCTTTACGAATATCTGATCGTTTCAAAAGCGGGATCTTCTCCAGATCTTCCTTCGGTGAAGGTATATCCTGATACTCTTTAAGTTCTTTTGTAGCATCCACAAGTGCCTTTAATTCCTCTGCTGTGAGGCTCTTCTTATATGCATCCATCTTTTCGCGAAGCTCTTCATCCTCAATTGCAGTAAGTCCTCTCTTCGGACTTACCGTGATTACAGCCTCGAATGGATTATCCAACAGATATTTCTTAATCAGTTCTTCAAAATATCCCTCTTTAGCAGCTTTTTTGAGGAATGCAAATGTCTCGTTGTACTCAAGGTGCATAAGCGGGTCGCCGCCATAGAGCCAGCTGTCAAAGCACTGCAATCCATACATCAGTCCCTTAGGTGCACTGCCAAAATCAGCTTCACGGCTTCTGAATTCATAGTAATTGATACCTGCAAGCAGGCTCTTCTGATTGAGGCCCTCATCAGCAAGCTTTCTAAGTGTTCCCTTAACTGTTTTTAAGAATGCCTCTTTCTGATCTTTATCTGCATTTTTTGCGATTACAGAAAAATATGGCTGCAAAATTCCATTTTCATAACTTCCGAGTATGTCCTGACCGATTCCGGCACTGATAAGTTCCTTCTTTAACACAGCCCCCGGTGCATCAAGGAGTACATATTCAAGTATCTGAAATGCCATATAAAGAATCGGATCAAGATCATCTCCCACAACCGTATTTACCGAAAGGTAAGTTGCATGTTCTTCTGGCTCATCCTCCGTAATAGGATAAAAAATCTCCCTGTCTTTCGGTTCATCAAACGGTTTCTGATAATGAATCTCTGAATCAACCGGCTGGCGATCATAATTGCTAAGATATTCCTTATCTAACCAGTCAAGTTTTTCTGCCATATCCATATTTCCATAGAGATAGATAAAACTATTTGACGGATGATAATATTTACGGTGGAAATCAAGGAAATTCTCATATGTAAGTTCCGGGATTACCTCCGGTGCACCACCTGACTCATGTGTGTAACAGGTATCCGGATAGAGTGTATTCTGTGTATACCGATCAAGCACTCCCTCAGGTGATGAAAATGCACCCTTCATCTCATTATAAACAACACCGTTGACTGTAATAGGGCTATCTACAGACTCCATCTCATAGTGCCAGCCTTCTTGACGGAAGATTTTCTCCTCTTTGTAGATGTTTGGATGAAGAACTGCATCCATGTACACATCCATAAGGTTCTGAAAATCCTTATCATTGCAGCTTGCAACCGGATATACAGTCTTGTCCGGGTAGGTCATGGCATTTAAAAATGTATTTAAAGATCCCTTAACAAGCTCTACAAAAGGGTCTTTGACCGGAAATTTTGTTGAACCGCACAGGACACTGTGTTCCATGATATGCGGCACACCGGTGCTATCAGACGGTGGTGTACGAAATCCGATACAGAATACTTTATTTTCATCATCATTGGAAAGCAGGAAAACTTTGGCTCCTGTTTTCTTGTGTTCAAGAAGAATCCCTTCGGAATTCAACTCATCTACATGCTTATCGTTAATGATCTGATAGTTCTTCAAATCCTTTACTGTCATGTTCTTTCCCTTTCTTATAATGAATCTTTATAATCTCCCCATAAATTTATCTTTAAGTACAGCAAATGCCTCCCTGACCCACAGATGAACTGCCAATACGGGATCACAAGCTGCTGCCACACCAACTGCCTCAATATCCATCTTTTTTGCTATGGATTCTGCCCTGAAAATATGATAATTGCTCGTCAGAATTCCGACTCTTATCGTATCCCCTTCTGGGCGTTCTCTGTAAAATTCTCTTAGATGCCATCTCGCCATCTCTGCCCTGTTGTATTCCTGATGTTCTATAACATCCATGCTAAACTCAATGTTTTCTACTGTATCAGACGAGTACTCCTCTATCAAAATCTTACTTTCAGGAACTCCGTGACACGCCAGGTATTCATACATTGCAAAAGCTTCGCTTACATCCTCTCCGGGTCCTTTTCCTCCGGAAAGCACAAGCGTCGTGTTTGGATATTCTTCCGAATATTCAAGTGCTCTGTCAAGTCTTTGTTTTAAGGAATTGCTGATTATATTTCCGCGAACTCTGGCACCCAAAACTATCACATAGTCCACCGGCTGACCTGACGCCCTTATGGCACTTAGGCCAATCAAAACCTCGGTGATTGCCAAAATAACAAATCCTGTAGCAAATATAGTTCCCACAGATATACTGAACCATACCGGGATTTTCCCTTCATTCTGACTATTGTACCTCCATCCGGCTGCCAGAATTCCAAAAACAAACGCAAAACATGGCCATATCAGGGCAAATGAAGTTGAAAAGCCTGAATAAAATACGATCACTATATAGTAAACTAAACATAGGATCGCTGTTCCACCTAAAAACCAAACCATCTATCTTCCTCCTGATACGAAACACAGAACAAAGAATGTGCCAGCTGTCACATTGTCTTGGCAAATCTGCACATTTCCTACAGATCCAGTTCTTCGTCCTCTCTGCGTAAAATATCCTGTGAATTTGCCAGTCCGCCCAAATCCACCCAGAGCTGTTGTTTTGGATGTGGTGCACTCTCCTGAGATACTCCGTCTTCGGTAAAGATGCTCTTTACTTCTACACTAAGATTGCTTCCGTCCGGCTTCATGATCTCTATCGTCTCACCTACGCTGAATTTATTTTTCTGCTCAAGGTGAACCAGTCCGTCCTCTCTTACAGCACCCACAGTGCCAAGGTATGTATATGGTTTTACGTATGTATTGCTTCCATATACCTGCGACTCTGTACCCGGTTTGTGGAAATAAAATCCGGTAATATATTCCCTGTGAGTACATTTTCTAATCTCAGCCTTGTACCATTCCATCTTGGAATAATATTTCTCTGGACTTTCCAGATAATCGTCAATCGCAATTCTGTAGGTTCTGGCCACAGTTGCCACATATAGTGCTGTCTTCATGCGTCCTTCGATCTTGAAACTGTCTATTCCTGCCTCAATCATCTCCGGAATATGTTCAATCATACACAAATCTCGGGAGTTGAATATGTAGCTGCCACGTTCATTTTCATATACCGGCATCCACTCGTTCGGTCTTGTCTCCTCGGCTACTGCATATTTCCAACGGCACGGATGTGTACAGGCGCCCTGGTTTGCATCACGTCCGGTAAGGAAATTGCTGAGAAGGCATCTGCCAGAATAAGAAATGCACATAGCTCCATGTATGAAGCTCTCTATCTCCATATCCTCAGGAATATGATCACGAATCTCACGAATCTCCTTTAATGACAATTCTCTCGCTGTCACCACACGCTTGGCTCCCTGCTTATACCAGAAAAGAAATGTCCCATAATTCGTATTATTGGCCTGAGTACTGATATGAATTTCCATCTCAGGGATAACTTTTCTCGCTATCTCAAACACTCCCGGATCTGAGATAATAAGTGCGTCAGGCTTAATGTCTTTTAATTCTTCAAAATACTCTTCCACACCTGACAGATCATCGTTATGTGCAAAAATATTTGCCGTTATATATACTTTTACTCCATGTTCATGTGCAAATGCAATACCTTCTTTTATCTCATCGTTAGTGAAATTTTTAGCTTTTGCCCTGAGTCCGAATGCTTCTCCGCCAATGTAGACTGCATCTGCTCCATAAAGAACTGCCGTCTTTAAAACCTCAAGACTTCCGGCCGGGATTAAAAGTTCCAGTTTTCTCATCGTATTACCTTTCCTATTCGGTCTAATGACCGGCATAAAATAACCTATCTTTTCACACTGAGTGCCACTCCATCTCCGATAGGTATGACTGATGTCTCAAATTCGTCCATATGAGTCAGCTCATACAGATAATCACGCATACGCGTATGAATTGTTCTGTTTCTGCGTTCAACCGCATAGCGGGACTCGACTATATCTCCGTCCTGCAAAACATTGTCTGATAATAGGACCCCACCTTGTGTGAGCAGCCGCAAAATATCCGGCAGCCAATGCATGTACTGCCCCTTTGCCGCATCCATAAATATAAAATCATAAGGGCCGGAAAGTGTCTTAAGTATTTCTTCAGCATCACCTTCAAGCAAAGTAATGCATGGCTCTTTTCCCGCCCTCTCAAAATTGCGTTTCGCAATCGGTATTCTTTTTTCGTATTTCTCAATCGTTGTGATATGACAGTTTTCCGGCATCACACTGCTCATCAGTAACGCCGAATAGCCCACAGCCGTTCCTACTTCCAGTATCGACTGCGGGCACTTAAGCGCAATAAGTGTTTTAAGAAATGCAGAAGTCTCCCTGCGAATGATCGGCACATTGTCAGCCAGTGCTTCTGATTCTATAGAATCAAGCAGAGATCCATTGCCCTTATCCAATGACTGAATATAGGCAGTAATTCTGTCATTTACTATCACTTTCATCCTCCTTCAAGCTGGCGGCAGATACTGCCGCCTCATCCATCTCTTTTAACATATCCAAAGAAGTCTCACTAGTACTAAACTGATACGTGCCCGGACATATCTTATATTCATAAATCTTAGACTGCATAACAAATACAAGCCGGCTTTTTATAAGGCCAATATCTTCTAATGCCTTGCCTGTCTCCGAAACACTCTCACCCTTTGTAATGGTAACGGTCCTTATTCTGCCAGGCTCCGCTTCAATAGCCGTCGGGCAAAAAATCTCATGTCCGAGCTGATATCCCTTCACAGCTCCCTCATAAATCAAGAAAACTGAAAGAACCAGGAAAGCAATTCGAAAAACAGTATCAAAAATTGATATAACTATATGAGGTTTTCCAGATGTACGGCCCATACTCTACCTCCAAGATGTATATGTCTGCTAAAGCAGACTCGAATCCGGTGTGCAAGACTCGCGATCGAGTCTTGACGTTACAGTAACATCTTATACTTCCATGATAATCGGCAGTATCATCGGATTTCTCTTCATCTTTTTCCACAGGAAATCTCCCAGACTATCACGAATGATATTTTTGATCTTGCCCCAGTCACTCACGTGTTTTTCCAAGCATCCCTGAACTGCCTCGTCAACTATTTTTTGTGCCTCTTCCATGAGATCTTCCGACTCACGAACATATACAAAACCTCTGGATACAATATCAGGTCCTGCAAGAAGCTGATTGCTGTATTTTTCAAGAGTCAGAACTACAACAATGATTCCGTTCTGTGCAAGATTCTGGCGATCACGAAGTACGATATTGCCTACATCACCGATTCCGAGACCATCAACGAGGATTCCACCTGCCTGTACATGATCTGCTACACGGTATCCATCATCTCCAATCTCAATCACATCTCCGGAATGCATCAGAATAACATTTTCCTTTGGCATACCCATGGAAATCGCAAGATTGCGCTGTGCCATAAGATGACGATATTCACCGTGTACCGGAATAGAATATTGCGGGCGAATCAGTGAATACATAAGCTTGATTTCTTCCTGGCAGGCATGTCCTGATACGTGTGTATCCTGATTGATAACCTCAGCGCCCTTAGCAGAAAGTTCATTGATAACCCTTGCAACAGATTTCTCATTACCAGGAATAGGTGTAGAGCTAAGTATAACCACATCTCCAGGCATAATGGAGACTTTCTTATGAATGTCCGCAGCCATACGTGACAATGCAGCCAGTGATTCTCCCTGACTTCCGGTCGTTATGAGAACTGTATCCTCTTTTTTATAATTTTTCAGCTGTTCAATATCAATCAGAGTATTGTCCGGAATATTTATATATCCAAGCTCACTTGCAGTGCCGATGACATTGACCATACTTCTTCCTTCAACTACTACCTTGCGGCCATAATTATATGCCGTATTGATAATCTGCTGAACACGATCGACATTGGATGCAAAAGTTGCCACGATAATACGGCTATTCTTGTGTTCTGCGAAAATGGAATCAAAAGTCTTTCCTACGGATCGCTCAGACATCGTAAATCCCGGGCGGATTGCATTGGTACTGTCGCACATAAGTGCCAATACACCTTTCTTTCCAAGCTCTGCAAAACGCTGCAAATCAGCCGGTTCTCCAAATACAGGCGTATAATCGATCTTAAAGTCTCCTGTATGAATGATTATGCCGGCCGGAGAGAAAATAGCCAGTGCAGACGCATCTGCAATACTGTGGTTTGTCTTGATAAATTCGACACGAAAACATCCAAGATTGATGGACTGGCCGTGTTTTACTACCTTTCGGCGAACAGTCTTCATCATGTTGTGTTCTTTTAATTTATTCTCTATAAGTCCGATCGTAAGCTTAGTTCCATATACCGGTGCAGGAACATCGCGGAGTACATATGGTAAAGCACCAATATGGTCCTCGTGTCCGTGCGTGATAACAAATCCTTTAACCTTGTCAATGTTATTTTTAAGATATGTCACATCCGGAATGACAAGGTCAATACCGAGCATATCATCGCTCGGGAATGCCATACCGCAATCGACTACTATAATACTG
>CAVKOQ010000020.1:0-28728 GCA_963657995.1 bacterium | reverse complement strand
GAAATAAAAAAGAATGTGCCTTGGCACATTCTCCGCCTGCGGCGGGTCGCGAAAGCGACATGTTTCCTTGCCGCCGCAGTGCGATCCGCGCGGAGCGTTTTTTGATTCATAGGATGCACTTTCCTATGAATTAAAAATCCCCGGCTCAGATAAGACCTCTGTGCCGGGGACGAATATACATATATCGTGGTGCCACCCCTGTTCTCAGACCATAATTAAAATAATTTTATTTCATAGGACGAAGTTTCCTATTATATAAAAAGGCAGATATTCTCAAATAGGAAAATACCTGCCATCCGGTCTGACTCATTCTACGGTACGGAAGAAAACATCCAAGTTTAATAAAATTAAATAAGATATATCTTCGATACCCTACCCTTTAACGCAGAGCTACGGCTACAGCTACTCGATCTAATATTAAATCTTTAACCTTGCATCTCCCAAATCCATTCGATACAGCCCTTCATATCGGCTCCCACCTAATCCGACTCTCTGTGATGTCCCTCTGTATGTACTCGTTTTGTTCACTGATTTTTTTGACGTATTTAATTTTTCCATAGTTTATCACTATGTTTTTAAGTTGTCAACCCTGTTTTTTTATTTTATTTCATCAAAGTAACCATGACAGCTTTCTGTGCATGAAGACGGTTCTCTGCCTCCTCAAAGATCTCTGCAGCATGTTCCTCAAAGATCTTATCCGTGATCTCCTGACCGCGGTATGCCGGCAGACAGTGCATAACCATAGCACCCGGTTTTGCAGCAGCCATGAGTTCATCATTAATCTGATAGCCCTTAAATGCCTCCTGGCGAATCTTCTTCTCCTCTTCCTGTCCCATAGATGTCCATGTGTCAGTGATCACAACATCGGCATTCTCGACTGCCTTGATCGGATCGTTAACCAGTGTAAATGCCTCGTTGCCTGATGCAAAATCAAGCACTTCCTTAGCCGGACGATAATTATCCGGTGTAGCTATAGATACCTGCATTTCTGACTTGAGTCCGCCTACGATCAGTGAATTGGCCATGTTGTTGCCATCGCCGATATAGCACATCTTAAGTCCTTTAAGAACACCGTGTTTTTCGCGAATAGTCATAAGATCAGCCAGAACCTGGCATGGATGACAAAAATCTGTCAGACCGTTTATAACAGGAATAGAACCATATTTTGCCAGATCCTCTACTTCCTTCTGTTCAAAGGTACGGATCATAATTCCATCAAGATAACGTGACAGAACACGTGCTGTATCCTGTACCGGCTCACCGCGTCCGATCTGCAAGTCTCTTGAAGAAAGGAAAAGTGCCTGCCCGCCAAGCTGGAACATGCCTGTTTCAAATGAAACTCTGGTTCTGGTTGATGATTTCTGGAAAATCAAACCAATTGATTTTCCTTCAAGAAGTCTGTGAGAAATATGATGTTTTCTCTCATATTTTAACTGATCTGCCAGATCCAGAATCGAGGTAATCTCCTCAGGTGTGCAATCTAACAGCTTTAATAAATGATTCATCTTAAAATACCTCCCTCATAACTGCGATAGCTTCATCCATCTCATCTTTAGTGATAGTGAGCGGTGGAAGAAGACGGATCGCCTCTGTACCGGCAGTAAGTACCAGAACACCCTTTTCCATCAGTCTGCTAACCAAAGAAGCTCTCTCATCCTTATCTACCACGATACCAAGCATAAGGCCCATACCACGTACAGTCTTTACTTTATCGGAACCGATCGCCATAATCTCTTTTTTAAGATATTCGCCCTTTTCCTGAACAGCTTTAAGGAACTCCGGTTTGCATACAATATCAAGAACCGTATTTGCAGCCGCACAGCAAAGCGGATTACCGCCAAATGTAGTGCCGTGTGTACCTGAACCTAGTACATCCTGACATTTCTCACTTGCCAAGACTGCACCGATCGGGACACCGCCGCCAAGTCCCTTTGCCATACTGATGATATCAGGTTGTATACCATACTGCTCATAGCAGAAAAGACTTCCTGTACGTGCTATACCTGTCTGAACCTCATCAACAAGAAGAAGTATATCTCTTTCCTTGCAGTACTCTGCCGTAGCCTGCACAAATTCCTTATCAAGCGGCAGAACTCCACCTTCGCCCTGAATCATCTCCATCATGACAGCACAGGTTGTATCATCAATCTTGCTCTTCATATCTTCGATGTCATTGGCTACAGCATAGTCAAAACCTTCGGTAAACGGGAAGAAATACTGATGGAATTTATCCTGGCCCGTCGCCTTAAGTGTGGTCACGGTACGGCCATGAAATGACTGCTTAAGAGTGATGATCTTAGTTCTTTCTTTGCCATATTTGTCAAAGGAATATTTTCTTGCAAGCTTGATCATGCCCTCATTGGCCTCTGCACCGGAATTTGCAAAGAAAATCTTCCCCATACCGGTTGCTGTCACAAGCTTTTTGGCCACCTGAACCATCGGCTCTGTATAATACAGATTGCAGGCATGCATAAGCTTATGAGCCTGTTCTGATACTGCACTTGTAAGTGCTTCATTATCATGGCCTAAGCAGTTGACACCAATGCCTGACGTCAAATCTATATATTTCTTTCCTTCCGTATCCCAAAGTGTCGCACCCTTTCCATGATCAAGGGCTATAGGGAAACGTCCGTATGTATGCATAACATAAGTTTCTTCACACTGTTTTATTTCCTCAAAATTCATACAAACCTCCATGCTAAGACCCTATGAGAACATAGTTCCCACACCATCATCACTTAAAAGCTCAACCAGAATTGAATGAGGCACACGACCATCCTGAATATTGGCACGCTCTACTCCCTGACGTACAGCCTCTACACAACAATCCACTTTCGGGATCATACCGCCTGAAATCACTCCCTCTTTGATGAGTGCCGGTACCTCTGAAACCTTGAGCCTCGGAATAAGTGTAGTATCGTCTTTCGGATCTCTCATAAGACCGCAAACATCTGTAAGAAGAATCAGTTTTTTTGCTTTTAGTGCCACTGCAAGCTTCTCAGCTGCCGTATCTGCGTTGATATTGTAATTTGTATCTTCATCCATGCCTGCTGCAACTGAAGAAACTACCGGAATAAATCCTTCATTTAATACATCAAGCACAACTTTTTCATTCACTTCCTGAATCTCTCCGACATAGCCATACTCGGTTCCGTCAGGATCTACAAGCTGTGTAGCCTTGAAAAGGCCTCCGTCCATACCGCCAAGACCTACGGCACGACCACCCGCTTTTTCGAAAAGAGAAACAAGATTTTTATTGACCTTGCCACAAAGAATCATCTGAACGATATCCATCGTCTCGCGATCTGTGTATCGAAGACCCTTTACAAATTTTGACTCTTTTCCAATTTTTTTAAGCATTTCAGAAATTTCCGGACCACCTCCGTGTACCAGAACAACCTTGATGCCAACCAGATTTAAGAGAACAATATCCTCTATAACAGCCTGCTTTAAATCTTCGTTAATCATGGCATTTCCGCCATATTTTACAACAATAATTTTACCTGCATATTCCTGTATATAAGGCAGGGCCTCTACCAGAACCTCTGCATTCATTTTTGATTCAGTCTTCATCACGTCCGATAATCTCCATTAATTTTAACATAATCATAGGTCAAATCGCATCCCCAGCAAGTTGCAGTGCCACTGCCCTCCTGAAGTGTTACATTGATCTCCACTTCATCCTGACTCAAGATTTTCTTTGCCAGATCTTCATCAAAATCAAGGCCTCTTCCATCCTCACAGACTGCTATGCTTCCTTCTTTTGAAGCAAATTCTACAAGAACCTTTTCTGTGTTGAATTCAGCACCAGAATAACCCATAGCACAAAGGACACGTCCCCAGTTGGCATCTGAACCAAACATAGCTGCCTTAGTAAGGGTTGAACCTGCGATTGATTTTGCAAGAATTTCAGCCACTTCCTCATCTTTTGCACCACTTACTGTACAGGTCATAAGCTTGCTTGCACCCTCACCGTCTGCTGCAATCTTACGTGCAAGATCCTGCATAACTATCTTAAGTGCCTCGCGAAATACCTCATATGCCTCGCCTTCTGAAGTAATTAACGTATTGCCGGCCATACCATTGGCCATGACGGCACACATATCATTTGTAGATGTATCACCGTCAACAGTTACACGGTTAAACGTTCTTTTAACATTAAATAGCAATGCCTTGCGAATCATCTCACTGCTTACTGCACAATCCGTTGTGATAAAACAAAGCATAGTTCCCATATTCGGATGAATCATACCGGAACCTTTGCATATGCCGCCAATATGGCATATAGTTCCGTCAACATCAAATTCTACTGCAATCGTCTTTACCTTAGTATCTGTTGTCATGATGGCTTCTGCAGCAACCATGGAGTTATCATATTTCATTTCCATAAGCCCTGCATGTTCCTCGATAACTTCTACAGGAAGTGTCTGACCGATAACACCTGTTGAAGCAACAATCACATCTTCCTCTGATACATTGAGGGCACGTGCACCGGCCTTGGCCTGTCTTCTTGCATTTTCCATACCAAACGGAGCACATGCATTGGCATTACCTGAATTAACTATAACTGCCTGTGCCTTTCCATCTGTCAGATGCTCTTTTGTAAGAAGTACCGGTGATGCCTTTACACGGTTTGTTGTGTAGACTGCAGCGGCATTACATACGCAATCTGAAAGAATCATAGCCAGATCCTTCTTGGTCTGTGATTTACGAATTCCACAGCGCATGGCACCGGCCTTAAAACCTTTCGCTGCACATACGCCTCCATCAATTATTTTCATATGACATTCCTCCTGTCATTTTATCGAATCCAGGCAACTTTTTTATTACCTTCGTAGTTACCAAGTCTTTCTCTTACAGTGTAAGTCCTGCTGTCTCCTCGAATCCAAGCATAAGATTCATATTCTGAACAGCCGCTCCCGAAGCACCTTTTCCCAGATTATCAAACAAAGCTGTGACCATGGTCTGATCTCCATGACCATTGACAATCAGTGTGAGGCTGTCGCGGCCCGCCATATCTCCTGCCGCTATCATACCTTCGTATCCGAACGGATGAACATTGATAAGTTTCTGACCTTCATACCATTTAGCCAGCTTTTCGCGGATATCCTCTGCGGTAAACTCACCGTTAAGAAGGCGGTTATGCAGCTGAATCGTGACTGCCATTCCTTTATAATAGTCATCTACAACAGGGCTGAAAACAGGCGGATATTTCAATCCGCATACCTTCTGCATCTCAGGCAAATGCTTATGCTTAAGTGTAAGGCCATAGATACGAGGTGCAAAATAGCTTTCCGGCTTTTCTGATGATTCATACTCGGCAATCATCTTTTTTCCGCCTCCGGAGTATCCTGTCAAAGAAAATACAGTCATCGGATAATCTTCTGGAATAACTCCCTGTGCAACCAGCGGGTATACAGCGGTTATGAATCCCGTTGCATGGCATCCCGGATTTGCAACCCTGTTTGATGTCTTTATATTTTCACGATGCTTCTCTGAGAGCTCTGCCATGCCATATGCCCATCCATCTGCTGTGCGGTGAGCTGTGGATGCATCTATGATACGTGCTTTAGAACCTTCGGCCAGAGAAACCGCATCTATAGCTGCCGTATCAGGCAGACAAAGGAATACAATATCTGCCGCATGAATCATCTTTCTGCGTTCTTCTCTGTCTTTTCGCTTTTCATCGTCTATCAGAAGCAACTCTATATCATCTCTATCAGCCAGTCGGTCATAAATCTGAAGTCCGGTTGTTCCTTCTTTTCCATCAATATAAATCTTTGGTTTAGCCATCTTACTTCCCCCGTTCTATGTAAATTACTATGGAAGTGTTATCTCCTACTGTTCTTTATGCTCAGATACAAACTTCTCGATAACCGAAATCTGACGAGTCACCTCTTCCGGAGCCGGTCCGCCTATTACCTTACGTCCTCGTACACATGTTTTCAAATCAATTGCATCATATACATCTTCTTCAAAAACATCTGAATGCTCTTTGTACTCTTCAAGTGTCAAATCTGCCAGTGATTTATCCTCTTTCACACATCTTGCAACCAGCTGTCCGACTGTCTTGTATGCATCTCTGAAAGGCATACCTTTCTTGGTAAGATAGTCAGCACAGTCAGTTGCATTGATAAATCCTTTGAGTGCAGCTTTTTTCATGTTATCTTTAAGGATCTGCATGGTTGAAAACATAGGTGTAAGGACTCTGAGACACTGTTTTACGGTATCAATTGCATCAAAAACAGCTTCTTTATCTTCCTGCATATCCTTGTTGTATGCTAACGGAATGCCCTTTAACATGGTAAGCAACGTAAACAGATCACCGTATACTCTGCCTGTCTTACCACGAACCAGTTCACAGACATCAGGATTTTTCTTCTGCGGCATAATCGAAGAACCGGTAGAAAATGCATCATCAAGCTCAACAAATTTGAATTCCCATGAGCACCATGAAATGATTTCCTCTGAAAATCTTGACAAATGCATCATCAAAATTGACAGTGCTGCGGTCAGCTCTACGCAGTAATCGCGATCAGAAACACCATCTAAGGAGTTGTTGGTCACTCTGGCAAATCCAAGCTGCTCACGTACAAAATCACGATCAATAGGATAAGTTGTGGAAGCAAGTGCACCGGAGCCAAGAGGCATATCGTCCATACCCTCTAAGCAATTCTCAAGACGAATCACATCTCTTCGCATCATATTGGCATATGCCATCATATAATGTCCAAATGTAACCGGCTGTGCACGCTGAAGATGTGTATAACCCGGCATAACTGTCTCAAGATTATTTTTTGCACTATCACAAAGTGCTTCCATAAATTCAATAACTTCTTTCTTGATTGCTACAATCTCCTTTTTAACGTAGAGACGCATATCAAGTGCAACCTGATCGTTTCTTGATCTCGCGGTATGCAGACGCTTTCCGGCATCTCCGATACGCTCGGTAAGAATCTGTTCAACGTTCATATGAATATCTTCATAATCCTGTGAAAATTGAATCTTTCCTGCTTCTATATCTGCAAGAATCCCCTTAAGACCCTCTATGATCTTATCAGCTTCTTCTTTTGCAATGATGCCCTGCTTGCCTAACATAGCCGCATGGGCCATGGAGCCTGTGATATCTTCCTTATAAAGACGACAGTCAAAGGAAATTGATGAATTAAAATCATTAACCTCAAGATCTGTCTCTTTTCCGAATCGTCCTGCCCATAACTTTGCCATAAGTGTAAACTCCTTTTTTCTGATTAATAACCAATGTGACCATTGGAACCGGTAAATACCGGAAAACCAATGGTCTCCATCGGCTGCTGGCCTTCTGCCTGCAGATTATTATATTTTAACTGTTAAGATTCTCTGTTTACTCAACACTTGGGAAGTGCTTGCCAGTCTTCTCTGACAGAACCTGATCATTCAGTGCACGAACCTTAATCGGAAGTCCGAACAGGTTGATAAATCCTGCAGAATCTGCCTGATTGTAGCAGTCATCCTCGTCAAATGTAGCCATGCCAGCTGAATACAGTGTATATGGAGAAGTAACTGATGCCGGGATGATGTTGCCCTTGTAAAGTTTCAGTTTGACATCACCTGTTACAGTCTCCTGTGTAGAATCAACAAACGCACTCATAGCCTTGCGAAGAGGTGTATACCACTGGCCATTGTATACTAACTCAGCGAATTTAAGAGCCAGCTGCTGTTTGTAATGCTGTGTTTCTTTATCAAGTGTGATCTCTTCAAGTTTTTCATGAGCTTTGTAAAGAATAGCTCCACCAGGTGTCTCATAAACACCGCGGCTCTTCATACCAACCAGACGGTTCTCTACAATGTCAAGAATACCGCAGCCGTTCTCTCCGCCTACTTTATTCAGAACTTCGATTACCTTTTCTGCATCCATCTCCTCGCCATTCACGCTGGTCGGGATACCTTTTTCAAAATGAATGGTTACGTATGCAGCCTCATCAGGAGCATTCTCAGGAGATACGCCTAACTCAAGGAAGCCTGGTTTGTTGATCGGAGCCTCGTTAGCCGGATCCTCAAGGTCAAGGCCCTCATGTGACAGATGCCACAGGTTCTTATCCTTTGAATAGTTGGTCTCTTTTGTGATCTTAAGCGGAATGTTGTGAGCCTCTGCGTACTCAATCTCTTTTTCACGGGAATTAAGTTCCCAGAAACGCCACGGAGCAATAACGTCCATCTGTGGAGCAAATGCCTTGATAGCCAGCTCGAAACGAACCTGATCGTTGCCCTTACCTGTACAGCCATGGCAGATAGCATCTGCACCCTCTTTTTTAGCTATCTCAACGATTCTCTTAGCAATAATCGGGCGAGCAAAAGAAGTTCCAAGTAAGTACTGCTCATAAGTAGCACCAGCCTTCATGGTCGGGATGATGTACTCACCTACGAATTCTTTCTTAAGATCCTCGATATAAAGCTTAGATGCACCTGTCTTTAATGCCTTCTCTTCCAGACCATCAAGCTCAGCTCCCTGACCTACGTCAGCAGAAACTGCGATAACCTCACAACCATAATTTTCTTTAAGCCACGGAATCAATACCGATGTATCCAGACCGCCTGAATATGCAAGAACAACTTTATTGTATTTCTTAGCCATTTCTCATTTCCTCCAAATTGTTTACTCACATGACACTTTTCTGTATCCGAACCCTTGATTCAGACTGATAAATATATATGCATCACGTTAAATCATCCAGATTATACCTCTCTATATACAATTATGCAATACTTTTTTTGCATTTTTATGAATATTTTTTTGTATAAAAACGCGTTTTATGCATTTTTAGTGTATTTTATGCATTTTCAATCCTGATTCATGACATATTACATTTAATTTTTTTTATATATGTATGGCAAAAATCTTCATCTTGATTTAGAATCTTAATGTTGTTATTATATTGTAATAAGAAAAGAGAAATTCTGAAAGGACAAATATCATGACGATCAACGAAAAAGCTCTCGAACTTCACGAAAAATGGAACGGTAAGCTCGATACCGTCTCAAAAGTACAGGTAAAAACCAGAGAAGATCTGGCACTCGCATATACACCGGGTGTTGCCGAGCCGTGTAAAGTAATTGCAGAAGATCCAGAAGCTGCATACCGATACACCATCAAATCAAACACAGTAGCCGTTGTTTCTGACGGAAGCGCCGTACTTGGACTTGGCAATATAGGACCACTGGCAGCTATGCCTGTTATGGAAGGTAAGGCTGTTCTTTTTAAAGAATTCGGTGGTATCAACGCATTTCCTATCTGCCTTGATACACAGGATACGGAGGAAATTATCGAAACTGTTGTCCGCATTGCCCCTGCATTTGGCGGTATCAACCTTGAAGACATCTCAGCACCTCGCTGTTTTGAGATCGAAGAACGCTTAAAGAAACTCTTAAACATCCCTGTTTTTCACGACGATCAGCACGGAACTGCTATCGTTGTACTTGCCGGTATCATAAATGCACTGAAAGTTACAAAAAAGAATAAAGAAGACTGCCGTGTAGTTGTAAACGGTGCCGGAAGTGCCGGAGTCGCCATCACAAAGCTCCTTCTGAATTACGGATTTAAGCATATTACCATGTGCGATAAAGCCGGTATTCTTTTCAAGGGCATGGACAGACTTAACTGGATGCAAGAAAAGATGGTTGAAGTTACCAACTTAGAGCACGCAAAGGGAACTCTTGCTGATGCACTGAAAGGTGCAGACATCTTTGTAGGTGTATCAGCTCCGGGCATCGTCTCACAGGAAATGGTTTCTTCCATGAATAAGGACTCTATCCTCTTTGCAATGGCTAATCCTGTTCCTGAGATCATGCCTGATCTTGCAAAAGCTGCAGGTGCCAGGGTTGTCGGAACCGGACGTTCTGATTTCCCGAACCAGGTTAACAATGTACTTATATTCCCGGGTATCTTCCGCGGTGCACTCGAAGGACGTGCAACTGCCATTACCGAGGAAATGAAGCTTGCTGCTGCAAATGCAATCGCAGCTCTCGTAGATGACAGCGAACTTAGTGACGAGAACATTCTTCCTGCTGCCTTCGATCCTCGTGTAGCAGATGCCGTTTCCAAGGCTGTCAAAGAACATATCAAATAACTTAACTATGCTATCCTAAAGGAGTTTTTTCATGCTTGCTGAACCAATGACCCTCTACAAATTAATGAATCTCTATATGCTGCACCAGGTTAATTTCCCATTGACCAATGCTCAGCTGACCAATTTTTTCCTGGACCGTGAATATACAACATATTTCACACTTCAGCAGGCTTTAAATGAACTTCTTGAGGCCGGTCTTGTAAAAAAAGAGACCATGAGAAACAGTTCAAGATATGAGATTACCAAAGAGGGCGAGGAAACGCTTAAGTTTTTTGGAAAAAATATCTCTCCTACCATTAAAAATGATATGGATGAATATCTTAAAAAGAATCGTTTTCGTATGCGCAATGAAGTAGGACTGGTATCTGATTTTTATAAATCAACTAACCAGGACTATATAGTCCACTGTGAGGTTCGCGAAGGAAAGACTACTCTTGTTAATATTGACATTTCAGTTCCTGACAAAGAACAGGCAGAGATCATGTGTAACCACTGGAAAGATCGAAGCCAGGAGATCTACGCTTATATGATGAAGTCATTGATGAGCGAGCACGGAATTGAAAATAAAGATTCTTAAAAAATATCGAACAAAAAGAAGCTGTCCAAGATCAATTAATCGGACAGCTTCTTTTTTCATTCTATTTTATTGTTTTTAGTCAAGACTCAGTAAAAGCTTGAACTTCGACTGAGTTAAATCACTACTCTACCGTAACACTCTTGGCCAGATTTCTTGGCTTATCTACGTCTAATCCCTTTGAAACACTTACATAGTATCCCAAAAGCTGCAGCGGAATCACTGCCAGACTTGGTGTAAAATGTTCATCTGTTTTTGGAACATATACCGCAAAGTCCACGGTATCTTCAATGTTGTAATTGCCCGCAGTAGTCAGGCCCATGAGATATGCACCACGGCATTTTACCTCGACCATATTGCTGATCATCTTTTCATACAGAGCTTCCTGTGTCAGTATGCTGACAACCAGAATACCATCCTCTATCAGGCTGATGGTGCCATGTTTTAACTCTCCGGCTGCGTATGCCTCCGAATGTACATAACTGATTTCCTTTAATTTAAGGCTGCCTTCCAGGCTGACTGCATAGTCAATTCCTCTGCCGATAAAAAATACATCCTTTGCGTTGGCATATTTTGCTGCGAACCACTGAATGCGTTCTTTATCGTTTTCAAGAAGCTTGGCAATCTGATCAGGAAGTTCTTTGAGTTTTTCCAAAAGTTCTGCATATTTTTCTTCAGTAATAGTGCCACGAACATATGCAAACTGAACTCCTAAAAGATAACCAGCCGCCAGCTGTGTACTGTATGCCTTGGTCGTAGCTACTGCTATCTCCGGACCAGCCAATGTATAGAATATATGATCTGCCTCACGTGCAATGGTCGAACCAACCACATTGACGATAGCCATGGTTGGAACGCCCTGATTCTTAGCCAAACGGAGAGCCGCCAGACTATCAGCAGTCTCACCTGACTGACTGATAATAATAACCATGCTGTCCTCTTCGAGAATCGGATTTCTGTAACGGAATTCAGAAGCCAGTTCTACTCTTACAGGAATGCGTGCAAGATCCTCTATCACGTACTGTGCAGCAACTCCTGCATGATATGCGGAACCGCAGGCCACGATATATATACGTTTCAGAGAACGGATAACATCATCTGAGAGTCCTGCTTCACTAAGGTCTATATGACCGTCGCGGATAACAGAGTTAATTGTGTCTCTGACTGCACGAGGCTGTTCATGAATCTCCTTGATCATAAAATGCTCATATCCGCCTTTTTCGGCAGCTTCAGCATCCCATTCAATAATCACAGGTTCTTTTTGTATCTCTTCCTGATCAATATTGTAGAAAGTGACTCCATCTTTGCTCAGTTTTCCAAGTTCCTGATTGCCGATATAATATACCTTGCGGGTGTATGGAAGAAGTGGCGGAACGTCTGATGCAAGGAACGACTCCCCATCTCCCACTCCGATAATCATAGGGTTGTCCTGGCGTGCTACGTAAATCTCTTCAGGATGATCTTTAAATAAAACTGCCAGTGCATAAGTTCCGCGAATACGCATCATAGCACGTGCCATGGCATCGAGCGGGCCTTCATTGTACTTTTTGTAATAATGATCTATAAGCTTTACTGCAACTTCTGTATCTGTGTCTGAATAAAATGTATATCCACATTTAACAAGTTTTTCACGAATTTCCTGATAGTTCTCAATAATTCCATTGTGAACTGCTGTTACACTTCTATCCTCTGTAGAATGTGGATGAGCATTATTCTCGGATGGCTCACCGTGCGTAGCCCATCTTGTATGACCGATACCGCAGCTGCCTTTCATTGCACGGCCATTGTCTGTCTTTTCTGCCAAGGCTCTGAGACGGCCTTTTGCTTTCACAATCTCAGGTATATTATCTCCATCTCTGACAGCCAGACCTGCCGAATCATATCCACGGTACTCAAGTTTTTCCAAGCCGGCAAGTAAAATCGGAGCCGCCTGTTTATCTCCAACATATCCTACGATACCACACATACACTTTTCCTCCTTTATTTGGCCTGACGCTGCCCCCTTATCCAATCAAAAGCGCCTGTATTATTTAAATAATATAGTTTTTCCCGTTTTTTTCTGTAAATATTTCGCTTTATTATATCAAAAAAGATTCTTCTTGTCAGCATCTGGTACAATATTTTTAGAATCTTGCATAATCATGCGATCCGCGGTATACTAGAAACAATTAAGATCATACGTATAGAGCTTGTTTGATAAACAACTTTATCACGCACACCAGGACAGGAGGGATTGCAGATGATCGAAGCAACGAGCTGCGGAGGTGTGGTCATATTTCGTGGAAAACTACTTGTTCTCTACAAAAACTACCGTAACAAATATGAAGGATGGGTTCTCCCCAAAGGAACCGTAGAGCAGGGTGAGGATTTTAAGCAGACAGCACTCAGAGAGGTGCACGAGGAGACAGGTGTTGCTGCCTCCATCATCAAATACGTTGGCAAAAGTCAGTATACATTCAGCACACCTCAGGATACCATAGAAAAAACCGTTCACTGGTATCTTATGATGGCAGACAGCTACTACAGCAAGCCACAACGGGAAGAATTTTTTGTCGATTCAGGTTATTATAAATTTCATGAAGCCTATCATCTTCTGAAATTTTCCAATGAAAAGCAGATTTTAGAAAAAGCTTATCACGAATATCTGGACCTAAAAAAAGCCGGCTTATGGGGAAATCGCAAATATTTCTAAAATAATGCAAGTGATGTTTAAGGAGAAACATTTAATCCTTGCATCATGTAAATTAACGAAGGGTAAAAACAAATATGAGAAGAAATTCACCACTTGGAGGCGGTGGTTTTTCTGCACGAAGCAGACACTCCAGACGCCGACGCAGGGGGGCTTTTAATCCTCTGTATCTGATATTAATTATTATCCTGATAGCTTTTATCGGGATCTCAGCGTTTTTATGGACGCATCGTACTCTGGTAGCAGATAAAATAAAAAGTCAGACCGTGGCAGGGACTGATTCCGTAAGTGAAGAAATATCTATTGGGGATTCTTCTGACGATGCTGATGACAGTCTTGAGTCAATTTTATCACAGGCTAAACTTCTGGCATCCGGATACGACTATGACGGAGCCATTTCGCTTCTGTCTTCCAGTGCATATGCCTCAGATGAATCTGTCACAGCTGCTATCGATGAATATAACGCCACCAAGGAAACCCTGGTACGTGCCGATCCCAAAAAAGTCACTCATGTATTTTTCCATACGCTGATCATGGACACATCCAAAGCCTTTGACGGCGACAGTCGTGAAAAAGGATACAATCAGGTTATGACGACTAAGGATGAATTTATGAAAATACTTCAGTCAATGTATGACAGGGGTTTTGTTCTTGTGCGTCTGCACGATGTTGCATATGAGGAGACTGCCGAAGATGGAACGAAGCATTTTAAAGAAGGCGACATCATGCTTCCTGAAGGTAAAAAACCTTTTGTTATGTCACAGGATGACGTATGTTACTACGAATATATGGAAGGCGACGGCTTTGCCTCACGCATGATAATCGGCGAGGATGGCAAACCAACCTGCGAGATGAAGATGGATGATGGTTCCGTCTCTGTCGGGTCTTATGACCTTGTACCGCTTTTGGATGATTTTATTGAAGAACATCCCGACTTCTCTTACCGTGGTGCTAAAGCATGTATCGCTTTTACCGGTTATAATGGTATTCTCGGATACCGTTCAGATTCTACTTACAATACCGATGAATATAAGGCCGAACATCCTGATTTCAATTTTGAAGAGGAAAGAGCTAATGCTGCAAAAGTAGTTCAGTGCCTTAGAGATGATGGTTTTGAGATAGCCTCACACAGCTGGGGACATCGCAACATGGGAACTATTTCTATGGAGAAATTCCGTGAAGATACCGACAAATGGGCCAATGAAGTCGAAACTCTTACCGGACCATGCGATATAATCCTCTTCCCATTTGGAAGCGATATCGGAGACTGGCATCCATATGATACCAGCAGTGAACGTTTCCAGTACCTGTACAATAAAGGATTCCGTTATTTCTGTAATGTTGATTCTTCACAGTATTTCGTCCAGATTGGTGACGACTACATGCGTCAGGGACGCAGAAACCTTGATGGATACCGCATGTATTATGACCTTCCAGAAAGCGGTGTTGGTGGTGATCATCTAAGTGATTTGTTCGATGTAAATGAAGTATTTGACCGTTCAAGGCCTACACCTGTGCCGAAGATGACGGAGTGATATAAAAAAAATAAGATTAGAAAACCCCGAAGTTTGTCATACTTCGGGGTTTTCGCTGTTTTACTTGAAACACTTACAGCATTATCTTTTGCTTACAGGCATTGTAACACAACTTACTTTTTATTTCGAGCACAGATTTTAATGGGCATATTTTTACTATAAAATCTAGAACTGCACAATATCTTTAATCGGCTCTGCTTTCTCTACATAATCTGCATAGAGCATCGGACCTTCGCCCTCATACTCTGGCATATACTCATACTCGACACGAGCACGAACCTTTACCCAGTCCTTAGTTTCAAGCAGCCGCGCATTCCTAGCTTTGCACATAAATCCTAAAAACGTGACATCTGCCTCACAGCAGGTCATAGCCATGCGTCCAGGGACGAAATTATTTTTTGGAAAATCCGGTGTCTTAAGTACCATTCCGGTAAATTCAACTGTTTTTCCCCGGTAGCGGTCTGGTTTATCCATAGCATCGATGTACCAGATACCATATGCCTCAGGCGGAATAACAATCACGTCCGCGTTCACATCAAATGGCAGATCTGCTTCGGTAACTTCCTCTATCTCACCTTCTGAATCTTCAAAAACTATCTGTACTTGCGGGTTCATACCCTTTAATGTACGGCGATATACATCCAAATCCTCGATCTCGTCGCAACGGTTCATGATAATCATTTCTGTATTTCGAACCATGGCACCAATCAGTGGCTTCATATTTTGAAGATACAAATCAAATGTAGAACCATCGATAATCGTAATCTGCTGGTACAGATCCCAGTCATTTGGAAGCTTCAGAGTGTCCAGATTCCACATACCGTTCCACTCCATCAAGACACGTTCCGGATTGTAGAGAAGTTCTAGATCCTGCAGATATTCAGGAGTCAGTTTCTCCTGTTCATCGACATAAACTACTGCCGTATGAGTCTGCTTCAAAAGCTCCTCATCATACTCTTCCTCGCCCTCCTCGCAGACAATAAGAAGAGTTTTTCCCTCAGTCTGGAAATAATCCTGCTGCATCGTAAATTTGATAAACTGGGTCTTTCCAGCTTCCAGGAAGCCGTTGATTAGAAACAACGGCATCTTATCTTCATTCATATTCATTCTCCTCAATTATGCGTTAAATGCCGCTTTCAGGCCCTCTTCATCGAGTTCGGCTCCGATAACACATACTTTTCCAGTAAAGTCTGGTGCACCCTCACGAATTTCAGCCTGTTCCGGAACCATATCAAAGTGCAGCCAAACACCCTTTTCCTCACTCGGAACCATACCCTTGGCACGAAGAACCTCTCCGTATTTATCACCGTAAGCTAAGTCGTCCAGAATCTTCTGCAGATCCTCCTTCTTCATCACACCGACATTTTCAAGGCCCCAGCTTGTGAATACATCATCTGCATGATGGTGACCATCGTGGTCATGATGGTGGTGGTCGTGGTCATGACAGCCACAGCTGCACTCTTCACCATGCTCATGATGATGTTCATTATGATGCTCGTGATGTTCATGGTCATGATCTTCATCTTCATCTTCATGATCGTGATGATGATGCTCATGATCGTGGCAACCACAATCGCAGTCTTCGTCGTGGTCGTGGTGGTGATGATGTTCATGTTCGTGATCGTGGTCATGGCATCCGCAGTCACAATCCTCATCATGGTCATGATGGTGATGATGTTCGTGCATGTGCTCTCTGGCCTCTTTCATCAGTTCCTCTGCCATATCATCTTCCTGTTCAATCATCTCAAGAAGCTGCGACCCCGTCAGTTCACTGCATGGAGTAGTCACGATGGTTGCTTTCGCATTGTGTGCACGAAGCATCTCAACGGCTCCCTGTACTTTTTTAGGATCTGCCACATCGGTACGGCTTAAAACAATTGTGCCTGCATTTTCAATCTGATTGTTGAAAAACTCGCCAAAGTTCTTCATATACATACGGCATTTGTTGACGTCAACTACCGTAACAGCACTATTTAACATAACCTCGATCTCAGATGCTACATTTTTGACTGCATTCATAACATCAGATAACTTACCTACACCTGACGGTTCAATAATAACTCGGTCAGGTTGATATTTTGTAAGAACCTCTTCGAGAGAACGTCCAAAATCTCCAACTAATGAGCAACAGATACAGCCGGAATTCATCTCACGAATCTCAACACCGGCATCCTTTAAAAATCCACCATCGATGCCAATCTGTCCAAACTCATTCTCTATCAGAACGACTTTCTCACCTGAAATTGCCTCTTTTAAAAGCTGTTTAATAAATGTAGTCTTTCCTGCACCCAGGAAACCGGAAATAATATCAATCTTTGTCATTTTACTTACCTTCTTTTCTGTACAAATGTGTACTGACTTGAACATTTAACATATCTGGCGTATTTGATTTGTCAATGCATATCTTTTTGCATTACCGCAATCATAAAAACACCCAGACAGCCATCTATTATTTTACACAAATAGCTAGTAAAGTCAAGTTTCTGCAAACCTTTCTCAAACCACATAAACCAATCAGATTATACGCGTTATTGTTCGTGTACTGCGTAGGATGCGTTATTTTCCTGTTTCCAGCTTACCAGGGAATAAACTGCCGTGATAAGCTCCGCTATCCAGAATGCGTGCCAAACACCAGTCGGGCCGATCACCTTACTTAGTATAAATGCAACTGGAATTATAACCACCACAAACCGCATCAGTGATATTTTGAGGGATTTAAATCCCATTCCTAATCCTTCAAATGCACCTGATGCAATAACCGAAAGTGCCGACAGGATAAAGCCCGGGCTGATGATTCTAAGAGCTTCTATACCTATATCCACAGTCGAAGGCGTCTGTGTAAATAATCCCATCAAAAAACCTGGCACTAGCTCACCAAGCAATGTTCCCGCTATCATGATGATACCTACGATATTTAATGCTACACGAAAGATCTTCTTTACTCTCTCATGTTCTCCCGCACCGTAATTGTAACCTATAAGCGGTCTCATACTCTGCACCACTCCGCTGGATGCCTGATATAAAAGCGTCTGCAGTTTATAGTAGACACCAAGCACCAGAATGTATACTTGTGAAAATGGTGCAAGAATCGCGTTCAGTGCAGTGATGAGCAGAGACGTCAGTGCCATATTGAGTGTTGCAGCGATACCAACAGAATACATATTCAAGCAAATATCCTTCGAAGGGCACATATCCTTAATCGATATTTTTACATTTAACGGTCTTATATGATTTAACATAAGATAGAATAACAGTGAGGCCGTCTGCCCGATCCCAGTTGCCCATGCAGCTCCGCGGATTCCCATAGCCGGCACCGGTCCAAGTCCAAATATGAAAAGCGGATCAAGGACAACATTCACCCCACAGCCTATCAAAACAGCAGCCATAGATATTTTCATCTTTCCGACTGACTGATAAACTTTCTCATAAGCCATACCCATGGTATCTATTGTGGAAAATATGCATACGTTATAAAAATACGTAAGGCCGAAAGATATTGTCTCTTCATCACCGGTAAACATACGAAGAAAATACGGAATTATCGCTATTCCTAAAACAGTCAGAATAATTCCGTGAACTGCACTCAAAAAGATCCCTTGCGATGCCGTCTGATTCGCCATATCTTCTCTGCCTTCGCCAAGACGTCTGGAAACCATAGCATTGATTCCAACTCCAAATCCAACTCCAGCTGCATGGGATAGATTTTGTACCGGATAAACCAGGGAAATGGCTGTCATGGCATTTTCACTGATCATTGCCACGAAGATACTGTCGACAAGATTGTAAAGTGCTCCTGCAATCATAGAAATTATTACAGGAATACCCATTGTAATCAATAGATATGCGACCGGTTTTTCCTTCATATATGTCTGATCCATCTATTTTCTCCCCCGACTCATGACCCTCTGTACTAGAGAAAAAACAAAAAATGCTGCCAGATTGACAACTATAACGCTTGCTCCGGCCGGCGTCGAGTATGTGTATGACATAACCATCCCTCCAAAGAAACAGATCAGTGACAAAATTCCAGATGCAATGACTACACCTTTAAAGCTTTTAAATACACGCATAGATGTTAGCGAAGGAAAGATAACAAGGCTTGAAATCAGCATTGCCCCCATCATCCTCATTCCGATTACAATAGTTATCGCAGTTAAAACTGCAATAAGCACATTATAAAGAGAAACATTGACTCCGGTTGCCTTTGCAAAGCTTTCATCAAATGTAACCGCAAATATCTTATTATAACAAAATAAAAACAGTCCAAGTACCACAATCGATAGAATTGCCGCAAACCTGACATCTTCTCTGCTCATCGCCAGAATACTTCCGAACATATAACTGCTTACATCTGTCGTCATACCGGTCGTCAATGAAGTCACTATGATACCTATCGCGAGAGAGCTTGCTGAGATCATAGCAATCGCAGCGTCACTTTTAACTTTTCCATTTTCAGTAATGCGAAGCAGGAAAAAGGCTGCCAAAACCACTACCGGTATAGAAACCTTAAGAGGTGACCACCCAGCCGCCAATGCAATGGAAAGAGCTCCAAAAGAAACATGAGATAAACCATCACCGATCATCGAATAGCGTTTCAGCACAAGAGTCACACCTAAAAGAGATGCACAGAGTGAGACGAGAAGACCTCCTATAAGTGCCCTTACCATAAAGGGATATGATAACATTTCTGATATAATTCCCATCTTCTACACCTCCTTGCATTTATGTCCTAAAGTTGCCAGTTCCTCACGTCCAAGAAATGAGTGGGCAATTTCGCTCTTCACGTAATCTTTCATATTTCCCCAGTAAAGCACTTTTTGCCGCAACTGCAGAATTTTTTCTGCCTGATGAACTATATTGGCCATATCATGCGATACCATCAAAATAGCAACCTTTTCTTCTTTGTTAAGTTTTCTTATAAGCTGATAAAAATCCTGAATTGCTGATGGATCAAGACCGGTAATCGGCTCATCCAGAATCAAAAGTTTGTCTGTAGCACAGAGTGCACGTGCTATTAAAACACGCTGTTTCTGACCGCCAGACAGCTCTCTGAAACAGCTTTTTTCCAGATCGCGTATTCCCAAACGGTCAAGATTGGCCCTTGCCTCATTCTTTTCCGCAATAGAATAAAAAGGTCTGCTGCCGCGTTTTCCAAGGCAGCCGGAAATAACCACTTCAAACACTGTCGCTGGAAAATCCTTCTGTGCATCCGTCTGCTGCGGAAGATAACCGATACCGGCTTTCTTTAACTCATCTGAATATTCTATTTTCCCGGATGTAGGCTTCAAAAGTCCTAAGATTCCTTTCATCAAGGTACTCTTTCCAGAACCATTTTCACCTACTATACAGATGTAATCACCTTCTTTTACTTCCATGTTTACATCTACCACAGCATCCTGATTTTCATATCCAAAATCAACATGCTCACATTTTAAGAGTAATCCCATCTAATTTTAAATTCCTTTCATTTCTGGTGGCTTACAACCTAATAAAATCTATTGAAACCGTTTTCAATACAATCCTTTTTTCAAATTTTCAACATTCTGCTCCATAAGTTCCAGATACGTGATTCCCGAATCAAACTGTCTTCTTGTCACGTTATGGCAAGAATGAAACAGAAGTGGTTCGGCTCCGGTCTCCTCTCCAATTATCTCTGCCACTCTGGAGCTTGAAAGCTCAAGATAATAAACTGCCGGGATCTGCTCGTCTCGCACTTTATCGATCAGATAGGCTATAGTTTTTGCACTAGGTTCCGTGTCTGTACTGCAGCCTGAAAATGCCGCCCTATATTCCAATCCATATTCATCGAAAAAATACCGCATCGGGAACTTATCTCCAAATACAACAATACGTATTTTGGCATGAGCTGCAACATCTCTGAATTCTTCATCCAATTCAGACAATTTTTCCTGATATGAAGCACTGTTTTCTGTATAAGTGTCTGCGTGTTCAGGATCTTCATCCGAAAGCACTTCGCTAAGCACATTTACCAGCTTTTTAGCATTGACCGGGGATGTCCATATATGCTCGTCATATTCGATCTCTGCACCATGGCCATCATCCTCACTATCAACATGATCGTGGTCCTCCTCGTCATGGCCATGTTCACCTTCGTGAACCGTCCCGTCTGCATGAATATGTGTATGTCCGTGATCATGTGCATCTCCGTCTTCCATACCCTCGACTATCTCTTCCTGCACCACATCTACGTAGTCCATCATAGTCACAACGCGTTTAGGGCCTGTTCCTTCCTCAAACGAATCCAGCACCTTAGAAAGCCACTGTTCCATGGTGCCCCCGTTGCATACCAGAAGATCTGCATTCTGAATCGTAATCATGTCCGCCGGTGTTGGTTCAAATGAATGACTGTCCATACCTGCCGGAACAACCATCGTAAGTCGAATCGAATCCCCGGCAATCTGTCTTAAAAAGTCATAATACGGAAACAATGTAGTCACAACATTTAAACGCTTATCATCGGATGAATCTGATGATTTCGACGAATCCGATGATCCAGACGCAATATCACGACCAGATGTGCACGCCGTAAGCACGCAGGAAAAAATCAGTAAAAGTGCTAACATCCACGATACACATTTATGTTTAAAACAATTCTTGTTTTTTGACATATTTATTATTCTATCCTTAATCTCTTATCATTCTTAAATAATCTTTTTTCAATATTTTTTTTGAATTACTGCATTATTTTAATTAATATCAGATTTCACAATATCTACAACTTCAGATGGATGTGACACTATATACTGCGGATGACAGCCTTCAAGTTCTGTCCTGTCACGAAAGCCCCAAAGTACACCTACCGTATCCATTCCGGCTGAAAGTCCGGTTTTCATATCTGTGGCTGTATCGCCAAGGTACAAACATTCCTTAGGATCTGCTCCCAGTTCACGGCAGATAGCGAAGGCTCCGTCTGGTGCCGGTTTCTTTGGCGTACCTGCCTGTTCACCGCGTACCACATCAAAGTATCCTTTTCCGAAGAATTTATCTATATTTTCAACTGCCTGAGCATGTGGCTTATTTGAAAAAACAGCAATCTTAATTCCCATTTCCTTAAGTGACGCCAAAAGCTCCTTAATTCCATCATATGGCACTACATCTCTCAAACAATATTTTGAAAAATTTTCCATATATAACTGCAGTGATTCCTCATAATGTAGTGGGTCTTCATCTCCTGCAAGTGTGAGTGCTCTCTTCATCTGCATACGGTATCCGTCACCGACGATTTTCTTTGTCTCATCTGTAGTGACATGACGCAGTCCGAATCTATCCAAAGTTTTGTTTGTTGTATATGTAAGTGCATGCACTGTGTTTAAAAGAGTTCCATCTAAATCAAAAATACATAAGCGGTACATAAATTTCACATCTCCTTTTTTTCGTGATCTTCTTCCTGCATCAATCGTTCCCTTTTTGAGAATACACATCCGCAGTAGTTCTGACGATATAAATTATATTCAGCCGACAATTCTATCGATCTTTTGTAACCCTCTTTTTTCTTAAAATCCGATGGTAAGAATGACACTTTATATTCTTCTCCCATTTCTCTTCCGATCGCATTGAGAAGTTCGGCATTTTTAAGCGGACTGATCGTCAATGTCGTGGTGAACCAGTCATATCCGCCCTTTGCAGCAAGCCTTGCCGCCTCTCTAAGACGCATCTCAAAACAGATTTTGCATCTATCACCGCCTTCAGGATCCTGTTCATGGCCTTTTACTGCCTCATAATACATTTCCGGATCGTATTTTCCCTCAACAAACGAAATCGGATTCTTCACCGGAAGTTCTCTTATGAGACGTTTTACTTCTTCTGTACGTGCCTCATATTCCTCTCTAGGTGATATATTCGGATTGTAGTAAAATACGGTAATAGAAAAATACTGTGATAAATATTCCAGAACATAACTGCTGCATGGTGCACAACAGCTGTGCAGAAAAAGTGTAGGTACCTTTCCATCTCTTACCGACACATCAAGTATCTTTTCCATCTCTTTCTGATAATTACGTTTTGCAGTTTGATTTTTACCCTGTTTACTGCTTTTTATTAATTCTGACATTTCAATTCCTATTCATATGAAGATATGTACAATATTTCACATCCTGTAAAACCTGAAAAAGCAGCCTGCACCTTAATTCAGGTGCAAACTGCCTTCATTCAAATATTAAAGAAAATCCCTAATTCTCTTGCTTCTAACCGGATTTCTCAACTTACGAAGTGCCTTCGCTTCGATCTGCCTGATTCGTTCTCTCGTAACATTGAACGCTTTTCCAACCTCTTCAAGGGTTCTCGGATGACCGTCTTCAAGACCAAATCTCAGGATAATAACCTGTCTCTCTCTCTCCTTGAGGTCTCCAAGCAATGCGTCAATATGCTCACGCAACATAACCGCTTCCACATTTCCCTCAGGAGTCACCACGTTGCTGTCGGCAACGAAATCGCCCAGGTTGGAGTCATCCTCTTCGCCGATCGGAGTTTCAAGTGATGCAGGTTCTCTCGCGATCTGCATAATCTCCATAACCTTATCTTCGGTCATGCCCAGAGCCTCGGAAAGCTCTGCCACTGAAGGTTCATAACCAAGTTCAAGAGTCAGTTTTCTCTGCATCTTAGACATCTTGTTGATGGTCTCTACCATATGAACCGGAACCCTGATGGTTCTTGCCTGGTCTGCCAGTGCTCTTGTAACTGACTGACGAATCCACCATGTAGCATATGTACTTAACTTATAACCCTTAGTGTAATCAAATTTCTCAACACCCTTGATAAGACCCAGATTGCCTTCCTGGACAAGATCTAGGAAGCTCATGCCACGGCCAGTATATCTCTTGGCGATACTTACTACAAGTCTAAGGTTTGCCTCAATAAGGCGTTCCTTCGCGTTCGCATCACCCTCTGCTTTGCGTTTTGCAAGTCTCAACTCTTCCTCAGCACTCAAAAGCGGTACAGTACCGATCTCTTTAAGATACATGCGCACCGGATCTTCTGTACCGATTCCCTCAAGAAGATCGATCGCGTCAAGGTCAATGTCTTCTTCTTCACTTTTTAAGAATTCATCATCTACATCGTCATCAAGAATGGAATCGCTATCCTTGAGAATGGAATCATCGATAACCTCAGGAATAACATCAATGTTATTCTGTTCAAGATAACTGTAGATCTGTTCCATCTGCTCTGTCTGCAGATTATCACCTATAAAAAAGTTATTGATCTCAGTTACATCAAGTGCATTTTGCTTTGTTTTTGCTAACTCTACCAGTTTTCTTAATTTAATTAAAAAATTTTCTTTCTCCACGAACAAACGTCCTTTCGATCTATTTCGCTTAGAAGTTCATAACATCTCGAATGTACATTATATACGATTAGACAATATTTTTCAACAATTTTTACAATTTTCTAAACGTAACCGTAAATTCCGCGAACAGACACTTCTCCTGAAATCACTTCGCTTATCTTGCCATCATCTGTACGAACAAGTAATTCTCCCTCTTTGTTGATTCCTAAAGCTGTACCAGTATACTCATTTCCCGGGAAAAGCACTCTAACCTTTGCGTCGCAATTGACCAGACGGCTGTTATACAAATCCAGCAGAAGACTCATATCCTTTTTTTCAATAAATTTATCATAATACTTCTCATAGGCACGCATAATTGCAGCGATAAGCTGACTTCTGCGTATATCTTTTCCGGTTTCCATGTAAAGTGAAGTCGCCACATCACGAATATCCTCCGGAAACTCACGGTTGGCTACATTTATACCAATTCCGGTTACTATATAATTAATAAAATCAAGTTCAGTGCTCATCTCTGTAAGTATGCCGCAGACTTTCTTTCCATTTATAACTATATCATTGGGCCATTTGATCTTTGCCTTAAGATCACAAACTTCACTTATTCCGTCAGCTACTGCCAAGGCAGCAACAAGTGTAAGCATAGATGCACATGTAGGTGGAAGTTCTGGTCTTAAAAGAAGGCTCATCCAGATGCCAACTCCATGAGGTGCTGTCCAGCTTCTTCCCCTGCGGCCCTTTCCCATAGACTGGTAATCCGCAACTGCAAGCGTGCCCTGTGGAGCATCTTTTTCCGCTGCTTTCTTAATTTCTGTATTTGTTGAATCAGTTTCATCAAAATACAAAATATTTTTTCCGGCCCACTCACTGTCCATACTGCTTTCCAGCTCCGCCTGACTGAGTACATCTCCCATAAATTTCAAACGATAGCCTCTGTTTCTCACAGCCTCTATCTCATATCCTTCCGTTTCAAGCTGTTTGATTACTTTCCAGACAGCAGTACGAGATACATTTAACCTCTCACATATCTCTTGACCTGACAGATAATCATCTGCCTCTTTCAACATTCGCAAAACTTCTGTTTTCACTATTCTTACCCCCACCAAATCGTAAGTGTACTGACAATACTTAATATAAACAGTCCCGCTCCCACCGTCATCAGAACCATTCCGCCTCTTCTAAGATGCTTTCTGCCTCTACCTCTGTGGTAACGATCATAACCATTAGCAAAATTAAGTATCGCTGCTAAAAGAAAAATAGCCGGAAATAAAATCCTGTTTTCATCAGGATTTAAAAACGCAAGAACAGCAAATATCACTATCAATATACATACCACAATATGCAGTACATCCAAAGCAAAAGCAATATTTGCACTTTTTCTTCTCTTTTCCTGCAGATTCAACGCATCCACTCCTCACTAAACTAACCGTTGCTGTTCATGCCATGCATGAACAGCAACCATCTTTCAACATGGGTTATTATAACCAAACTAAACATGGTTGTCAAACAACAGGTACACTTATACAATGATAATTAATTTGCCAAAAAATGCTGTGAAAATGAATTTTCACAGCATTTTCCTATCTACTCTGTTTTTTTGACGTCACTTCCGACCTCAGCAAGCCCTTTCACAAGACCTGCGATTCCCTGAATCTCTGAAGGAATGATAATCTTTGTCGCTTTTCCGTCAGCAGCTTTGGCAAATGCCTCAAGACTCTTAAGCTGAAGTACTGACTGGTCAGCACCGGCTTCCTTAATGAAACGAAGTCCGTCCGCCTCTGCTTTCTGAACTTTAAGTATAGCCTCTGCCTCACCTTCCGCCTCACGGATCATCTTTTCCTTCTGTGCTTCCGCACGAAGAATAGCAGCCTCTTTTTCAGCTTCTGCTTCAAGAATAGCAGATTCTTTCTTACCTTCTGCAACCAGAATTGTCGATTTTTTCTCACCTTCTGCACGAAGAATAGCTTCTCGACGTTCACGTTCTGCCTTCATCTGCTTCTCCATGGCATCCTGAATAGCTGCTGGAGGAATAATGTTCTTAAGTTCTACTCGGTTTACCTTGATTCCCCAAGGGTCTGTCGCCACATCTAGTGCAGCTCGCATCTTGGTGTTGATGGTTTCACGAGAAGTTAGTGTCTGATCAAGTTCAAGATCACCTATGATATTTCTAAGCGTTGTAGCTGTCAGATTCTCAATAGCCATAATAGGATTCTCAACACCATATGCAAACAGCTTCGGATCTGTGATCTGGAAAAATACTACAGTATCAATCTTCATAGTAACATTATCTTTTGTGATAACCGGCTGTGGAGCAAAATCTACAACCTGCTCCTTCAAAATAACACGTTTTGCCACGCGGTCAATAAATGGCATTTTAAAATGCACTCCCACAGACCAGGTTTCAAGATATGCACCAAGACGTTCTACAACTATAGCCTGTGCCTGAGGTACGATTCTGATACAGGTTGATAATAAAAATAGTATCACAATCGCAATAATAAGAATACTGATAAACGCTCCCATACTTACTGCTCCTCCTTAATTTTGCTGACAATCAGCTTTACCCCACTGATCGACTGAATTTTGACCAGTGCATCTTTCTCAATCTTACTTCCGTCAACAGAACGTGCAGTCCATTCCTGTCCTGCCACCATTGCCATTCCTCTGGATTCATCATTGTCAATCTCTGCTGTAACGACAGCCTTTTTTCCGATCAACGCATCGACGTTGGTTCGCACCGTACGCTGATTGACATATTTAAGTGCCAGAGGTCTCGTCAGATATAATAGGAGAAATGATACTATGACAAATGCAGCCATCTGAATATAAAAACCAAATCCTATGATCGAAGTCAAACACGCAGCAATTGCACCGCCTGCAAACCAAATCGATGTCAATGCCAATGTTGATGCCTCAAATATGATACATATAATAAATATGATTACCCAGACAGTCCATGACATAATGTAATTCCCCCTTTCTGAAAGATATAGACGTGAAATTTTGCTCAACTCTAAACAATTGCGCAAATCATCACATTTTCAGCTGCCTTACAAACAGTATACGCTAACTTATGATTTTATTCAATCAAACAATTCTTAAAATCTCGTAACTATTCAAAGCACACATCCAAAATGCCTCGCATTTCGTCTGCGTGGTGTGTGACTAACTACGCCTCTGTCTTGAAGCTTCAAAAAGAAGAACCGAAGCAGCTACAGCCGCATTGAGCGACTCCACCTTGCCAGCCATAGGAATTTTTACCCAGGCATCAGCGAGTGATGCTGTCTCATCGGTCAGGCCATTTGCCTCATTGCCAATCAAGAATCCAGTTCCAGATGTATAATTCTCGTCTTCGTAATTATTTTTACCTTTTAAATGTGCTGCATAGAGGCGAATTCCCAATTTTTTCACTTCATTTATCGTATTATGAAGATCATCAGTATAGATAAAAGGAACTCTGTATATAGATCCCATAGTGGAACGAATCACCTTCGGGTTATATATGTCGGCTGAGCTACGATCAAGGATAACTCCTGTCACTCCTGCACCCTCTCCGGCACGAATAATCGTCCCCAGATTACCTGGATCCTGCAAAGTTTCCAGAATTACAAGTTCAGGTGCCTTTCCGTCGGAGCTGTTTTTAAGCACATCCGAAAGCTTATACGAAAATTGCTCGGCAATTGCAAGTATTCCCTGAGGCGTCTGTGTATCAGACATATAACGCATGACATCATCACTTACTGTCTCGTATCGACAACCTGAAAGAATTTTTTCAGCATTTTCTCCCTGCTGCTTTAAAAAGTTTTCTGAAACATAGACCTCACGTCTTTTTGAAACCGGCAGTTCTCCAAACATTTTCGGGCCTTCTACAATAAAAACGCCCTGTTCACGTCTGAGTTTTGACTTTTTTGAAAGTGCAGCTACAGCCTTTACACGGGCATTGCCCGTGCTGGCGATCACTTATCTCCTCCCCTGAAGGAATCAGTTGTAGTACGTGCCCCCTCATTCATTCCATAAACGCTATCCTCGTTCAGATTTTCAAGCTCTTCAAGCCATATTCTGCTGCATGCATCACTCGGCATACGAAGATCTCCCCTTGGTGACACTGCTGCTGATCCAACCTTAGGACCATCCGGCAGACAAGAACGCTTAAATTGCTGATTGAAAAATCTTCTGTAAAATACTTTAAGCCATTTTAGAATAGTTTCTTTATCATATGAACCTTCAAATGCCTGCCTTGCCAGACGATAAATCTTGCCCGGATGATATCCGAACCTCAATATGTAATAGAGGTAAAAATCATGTAATTCGTACGGTCCTACCAAGTCTTCCGTCTTCTGTGCAATCTTTCCATCCTCGGGCGGTAGAAGCTCAGGACTTACAGGAGTATCCAAAACGTCCAGAAGTATGTCAGATAGAGCCTTTTCCCCACATGTATCGGCATAGTATCTCACGAGGTGACGCACCAACATCTTCGGAACCGAACAATTCACACCGTACATAGACATATGATCACCGTTATAGGT
>CAVKOQ010000019.1:0-28770 GCA_963657995.1 bacterium | reverse complement strand
CTTAAGATATTGGAAACTATGGAAAAGCTGCCTGAATTTAAGGGAATAACAAGTCAAAAACAGATTAATAAAGCATTCCATGGTTTTGAGATACTTGAACTTGAAAAAGATGGCAAACACACTTATACTAAATTAAGCTTTAAAGAACTGGAAGCTTCTCTTGCCAAAGATTCAGTAAAGAAAAACTCAAAGAATAAGAATATAGCTCCAGTTAAAAAAGAAAAATCAATTAAAGATTTAACTCAGTCGAAGAAATCCCCATCCTCTAAGCTTTAGCGAAGGTAGGGGACTGACAATCTCTCGACTCAGTCGAGGTTCAAGCTCCGATTGAGTTAAACGCTCCGCGAGTCTGCGATGGAATCATGCTACTAAATGGAGGGACATAAGATGCCTAAGGATGTTGAGAAAAAAGCTGATGAAGCTTCAAAAAACGAGGAAAAAATTGATGATATTTCAGAAAGAACAAAAAATACTTCATGGGAATATTTGAACGGCTTTCTTATGGCACTTAATGAACTCCCACAGGAAGAATTTAGTGGTGAACTTGAAAAGAAGGCCAGAGAAGAGCTTGAAAGAGAGATTAAGCAGCTTCTTGATAATATGAAGTCTCATTATCTGCGAAGAAACAGCATGGGAAATTACATTCCTATGACTGTGAATGAGTATCAGGATCTGCGTGCTCAGTTCATCGATTGTGAGCGAAGCTGCAGAAATCTGCCTGAAAACCTTAGAAATAACAAGGCTGTTAAGGATTTGCATACCGCACTTTTAAGAGGCGTAACTTCCATGGCATCGCTTCCTGAGAATAATCTTCCGCCTCTTGAAGAGTCACTTAGGGGGATGATGCCTTCTACTATACGCCTGACCAATGAAAGCAGTAATAATTTAGAGGGCGGTATGAGCAGCCGAATGCCGATTACATATACGGATGAATTAGGAAATGTACGCAATGGTATTTTGACAAAAGAAGATCATGTGGCACAGTCAGGAGAAGACGAAGTAAAAAGAATCAGGGCTGAGATTGCAAAAAAATACAATTGTCCTATAGATGTGCTCACTATGGCTATTGCGGATCAGAAATACATGCAAATGCTTAGAAACATGAACAGTATCGGACTGCAAGAATATGTCAATAAAGCACCGTGGTTTGCAGAACTGGATCCAGATTATAATAAAAGAGTAGAGATCTATGTTAAGATGTCACTGGAACTGATGGAAGTGCTAAGGCGGACAGGTGTCTTTGAAGTTTCCGGTATTGAAGCAGGAAGCAAGATAGCCAGAAGAAATGGTGCCATGACGGATGTAGCGAAAAGGCTTGGCTTTTCTAATCTTTTAGTAGAAAGTCGCAGAGTGACTATCGAGCAGGATGGCAAGAAGGTTGACGGCATAATTATGGAGCCTGCGGACATGAATGCGGAGGATAAATATGAATTACATAAAAATTCACCGCTCGCTAAGATCAAGTCCGAAGATTTTGAAAATGAGAAGGTGCTTCGGTCACTCGCAGATTTGCAGATTATCGACTATATTTGCGGAAATACAGATCGGCACAAGGGGAACTTTTTTACAAAATTTGATACATCAGATCCTAAACATCCGAAGATAGTCGGTGTGCAGGGCATTGACAATGATAACAGTTTTGGCACTATTAAAGATGGCGGTGTTATGAGACTTGCCAAGGCAGATGTACTGAAAATTATCACACCTGAGATGGCGGATGCGGTGGAAAAACTTGAGGCTGATGACCTTGATGAGATACTAAAAGATTATGATCTGAGCGAAAAAGAGATTGATGCAGCTCATACGAGACTGGATACACTTAAACGCTATATAGAAAATGGAAGAAAACCTGAATATGAAAAACTTCAGTTTGACGAAAATCATAATATAAACTTTGTCCCGGGTGTTATCCATATAGTGAAACCAGATGAATGGGAAAATAGTCTTACAATTGATAAGTTGGCACCGGATATAAAAATGCAGTCTGAGAATATCTTTTTCCAGGTTGGCAAACTTATTGAAGACATGAGTCATGCCAGTCCAGATAAAGAGGACTACAAGCCAATCGAGTATACAAAACAGGATCCGTTTGAAACACTTGGAGAGATTCGAAAAGCAATTAATGCTGAATACGATACCATCTGTAAGTTGGAAGAAAAACTTAAAAAAGAAGGAAAAGAAGCAAAAGGTGGTACTACAGAGTTTAAAGATATGGCAGATGCAGTGCATGAGCTTGCAAAAAAATATAAAAAAGTTCTAGAAGAGACCAAGAACCTTCGTACACTTGATGACGATACTATGAGAAAATTGGATGATTTTTACAAGGATTTGGATAATAGAAGAGATATCCTTTCTCACTATGCGGATGTGTATCAGAAGAAAAGCATAATCCGATTTACATCTAAGGGCCGTGCAAGAAATAGTGTGGCCGGAGAACTTAAAAAAATCGTTGCACAGAAAAGTACAGCTGCGAGAAAACTTTATGAAAACGGAAAAATCGAGATTAATAAGGAAATAAAAGAAGAATTAGCCAAGAATGCATATGAGATATCAGCTAATGTAGCAAACCGTATCGGAAATGCGATGGAAAAAACTATGCGCACCAATGTGGAAAAACATGCACATAACAGCGAAGAGTATGCACTGGGTATAAAGGCTTTAGAAGCACAAAAGAGACTTTGGAAATTCGGTCAGTCAGAGATATATGTACATTCAAAAGAAGAACCTGAACAAAAGACTACTAATGAGATTTCTGATAATAATATCAAAGAAAAAATATCAATCAATGAACTTTCAAAACCGGATCGTTCTCAGGCAAAAGACATAAGCGAAGATGTGAATACCATTTTGGCATATATAGATAAGCAAAAATCTACAGAAAATGGAAAATCATCTGTAAGACAGCGGTTTAAGATAAAGAAGTTTGATTCAAAGTCTATGACACCAAAAGAGGCAAAAAGTTTTCTTGGTATGGTATTTGAACATGAGAGCAGTCTTGTAAATGCCGGAAAGACTGTGTCAAAGAGCAAATCATCTAAGGCGAAAGCAAAATAGATCTACAAGAAATTATTGAAAGGACCAATCCATATGAATCCATATAAAATCATGCTGGTAGATGATGAGGAGGAAGTACGTACAAGCATTATACGAAAGATCGATTGGCAGGATGCCGGATTTGAGGTTATCGGTGATGCGGAAAACGGCAAGGAAGCGTTAGAAAAGATCGAACAGAACGAGCCAGATGTCGTGCTGACTGACATAAGAATGCCATATATGGACGGGCTTGAGATGGCAGAGATAATACGTCAGAAATATCCGTCCATGAAACTGGTGATTTTTTCGGGATTTGACGAATTTGAATATGCAAAAAAAGCAATTAAGTTAAATGTAATCGAATACATACTTAAGCCGGTCAATGTTGAAGAGTTGACTGCTATTTTAAAGAAAATAAAGAAAAGTCTTGATGAGGAGATAGAGCAGAAGAGAAACGTAAGCCTGCTCAGAGAAAGCTATATAAAGAGTCTTCCTACGATCCGCGAACATTTCTTAAATGATCTGATTCACGGTGGTATGGAAGAGACTGAAATCAATGAAAAACTTAGAGAATATGGGATTGATATAGCGAATGCATCCAAATGGGTTTTGGCAGCGATCCATCTGGAGATTGATGAAAAGACCAATAAGACAGTTCCCCTGCATGAGCAGCGGGAACTGATTCCGATCTCAGTAAGAAACCTGATTCAGGAAAAACTGGACGGTCAGTACAGATTTATCATATTCCATTCTTCATTTGAAACAATTCTTTTGGCAGCCATAGATAAGGATAATACTCAGACAGGGCTGGTTGCCATTTTGGGAGATGCCTGTAAAGAAATTAAGAAAATTCTGGAAGTGTCGGTTACGATCGGAGTCGGCGAGAGCTGCAACTCACTTGGAGATCTTGGCAGACCGTTTCACACTGCTCTTAATGCACTGGGATACCGTGCTATCGCAGGTCTCGGGGGAGTGATATGTATCGGAGATATGGAGCCATCTGTTCATGAGAAACTTCAATTTGACAGCCGTATGGAGTCAGAACTTATTGCTGCTATCAAATTTGGACCTGAGGAGAGAATTCACACTGTATTAGACGGTATTGTTGATCATATGGAAGAAGCAAAAGTGCATTACAGGCAATATCAGGCGTATATTCTTGCCATTATCAATGTACTGACACGTCTGTCACTGCAGTATGATCTGAAAATAAGTGAGATGTTTGACGTTGAAAATGACTATTTTGAGATTCTTGGCCGCGTCCAGAAGATGAAGGATGTCCGCCCTTATCTTACAAGAGTTGCCCTCAATATGAACAGTGCCATGGAAGAAGCCAGAAGCAATACTACCAAAAATGTGATAAGTGAAGCAAAAAGATATATTCAGGATAATTTCCAGGATCCTGACCTTTCGGTCGAGAAGATTTGCCGCCACCTTCATATGAGTCCGGCATATTTTTCGACTATGTTTAAAAAAGAGACGGGGCAGGCATATATTTCTTATCTTACAGATGTGCGTCTGGGACGTGCGGTTGAGCTTTTGATGGCTACAGATGATAAGACATATATTATAGCGGAAAAGGTCGGTTATCCTGAACAGAATTATTTCAGCTACGTATTTAAGAAAAAGTACGGAGTTTCACCGACCAGATACCGCACAGCACATCAGGGCGGTGAGGCATGATAGAGAGAATAAAAAAATTCTGGAAAAAGAGATTTTTTGACGATGTCGGAATCAGATCCATGATCTTTATTTATTTTACGATCACGGCTCTAGCGGCCAGTCTCCTCATATCGGTATCACTTTACAGGAGAATGTCGAACCAGGTGACAGAGGTTGTCAGGGAAGAAAGTGAAAATCTGATTGCACAGGTCGGGAGATCTATAGAGTCATACTTAAGAACCGTTATGAAACTTTCAGATTCGCTTTATTACGATTCGATCAAAAATGCCGACCTTTCAGATGAATCTGTTATAAACGCATTTGCACTTCTCTATGATAATAATAAAGATTATGTGGAAAACATTGCCATTTTTTCGGAAGATGGTGAACTTCTTAAAGCGGTTCCGGCAGTCAGGCTTAAAAACGATGTCGATGTAACAAAAGAAGAATGGTTTGTCAGTGCCTTAGATCGGACGGAAAACCAGCATTTTTCCATGCCTCATGTGCAATATGTATTTGATAACACGGAAAATCAATATCGCTGGGTACTATCACTTTCGCGAGCAGTTGAGCTTACGAATGGCACATCTACATCACAGGGAGTGCTTTTGGTTGACATAAGCTATGCAAGCTTGGAAGCACTTTTCGATGGTATAAGCATGCGTCGGGGCGGATATTTTTATGTTATAGGCAGTGATGGAGAGCTAATATACCATCCCAAAATGCAGCTTCTTGATTCTGGATGGGAGAAGGAAAACAATATTCAGGCAGCAGGTTATTCGGACGGAAACAATGAGGAGGTACTTGACGGCGAAAAGAGAATGGCGACGGTCAAAACTATCGGTTATACCGGCTGGAAGGTAGTGGGTGTGACACCGGAAAATGTCATTTCGCTCAATACTATCAAGACCAGGCTATTTATAATATTTGTCATTGCTCTTATTCTCTGTATCCTTGCACTGACAAACTCATATATATCGTCTCGAATCACTAATCCTATCAGTGAACTGGAAAAATCAGTAGGTGTTCTGGAGGCTGGTAATCTAAGCACACCTGTATATATAGGCGGTTCATATGAAATCAGACATCTTGGGAAGTCGATAAATGACATGGCAGCACAGATCAGGCTTTTGATGCAGGATATTGTCCGAGAGCACGAAGAGAAAAGAAAGCAGGAATTCGACACTCTGCAGTCGCAGATTAATCCACATTTTCTCTATAACACTCTGGATATTATCGTCTGGATGATTGAAAATGAGCAAAAAAATGAGGCTGTCAAGGTTGTGACTGCACTTGCGAGATTTTTCAGAATCAGTTTGAGCCGCGGGAAAAGCGTGATCACTGTTAAGGACGAGCTGGAACACGTGCGAAATTACCTTATGATTCAGCAGATGAGATTCAAAAATAAATTTACATATTTCATCGATGCCAAAGAAGAAGTTCTGGGACTGGCAAGTCTAAAACTTATGCTTCAACCATTGGTAGAAAATGCCATCTATCATGGCATGGAATATATGGATGGAGACGGGGAAATACATGTGCAAGCATGGAAGGAAGACAAAGAACTCTACTTTGAGGTACGTGACAATGGTCTCGGTATGACTGAGGAGCAGGTGGAAAATTTATTCAATGACACAGCACATGTGGCATCTAAAAGAGGTTCTGGAATCGGTGTTAGAAACGTAAATGAACGAATAAAGCTGTATTTTGGTGTTGAATATGGTCTTACCATAGAATCAGAGCCTGATGAAGGAACTGTGGTAAGGATTCACTTGCCTGCTATTTCATATGAAAACAGTGATTTTGTAAAATGATGAGGAAGTAGGTAAATATGAACGGAGCGATGATTATATGATAAATGGGGTAAAAATAAAGAAAAATTATATAATCTGGGGAGCGCTATGTCTGGGACTGATTCTGCTTTATCTTCTTTCATCTACGGATTTGATTATCAAGGAAAGAGAAGTGGAGATTTATCCGGTTTCTGTGATTATAAGTGATACATCGGATGATAGTTATGTAAACTATAGAAAAGGCGTCGATCAGGCAGCCGCAGAATTAAATGCGGATGTTAGTTTTATTACATTGTATGACAAGGGTGATCTGGCACAGCAGATGGAACTTGTGCGCAGGGAGGCGTCAGATGGTGCACAGGCAATTATTCTTGATCCTGTTGATGGATTGGAATGCCGCCAATATATAGATGAAAATAATTTTGGGACACCTATCATTCTTATGGGTGAGTTGACATCTGATGATGAAGTTAAGGGATCAATCTATATAGATTGGACTTTAGCTGGACGAAAGATGGGGGAAGCTATAGTATCTAAGTGCAAATCAGAAATTCCTGTCCTGATATTTGCAGATAATCCTGATGCAGGCGTTGCGGGAGATATGAAAAGCGGTTTAACTGAGATACTGGAAAAATATGGATTTTCATATAGAATCGTTTCGAAAAGTACAGAAGATACATACCGTTCTGCGATTGAAAATACCGTATATCCCGGAAGTGGCAATGCGATTATCGCAGCGTTTGATGCGTCTTCAACTGCAGAGGCAGCTGAGATTATAAGCGGAAGTAATGTATACGGCAGATATATAACCGGTCTTTATGGTGTGGGGGCGACGCCATCTCTTTTAAATCAGTTGGACAACGGGACGATTCAGGGACTTATAGTGACAAATCAGTATGATGCAGGTTATTTTTCTGTGAAAAAGGCAGTTCAGGCAATTGAGAAAGAACAGGAGAGAAGCCAGCTTACACTCGAATCATATTATATAGAAAAAGATGACCTTCGGTCTAAAGAGTATGAGAAGATGCTGTATCCGATAGACTAAGTCATGACGGTGGCTGTGAAAGCGTAGAAGGTTTGTTTTATGTGTAATATTTTACACAGGCGGGGTGATAAAATGAATAATGGCAGAAGATATATTCGTATGGCGATGCTTTTTCTGGCATCTGCGAATCTTATTTTAAGCGGATGTGGCGATGCAAAAGCTCAAAAAGAGAATGTTATACGCATCGGGGTGGCTCTTTATCGTGGAGATGATGCATTTATTAACAGTATCCGCTCAAATTTGGAGACAAAAGCCAAGGAATATGAGCAGGAAACCGGAATTAAGGTTAATCTTCAGGTTGTGGATCCGAAAGGAAATCAGAATACGCAAAACAGCCAGGTAGATCGCTTTCTTTCTCTTGAATATGATGCCATATGTGTAAATATGGTAGATCGTTCTGCGGCATCTTATGTCATCAATAAGGCAATCGATGCAGACACTCCGGTTGTATTTTTCAACCGTGAGCCTGTTGAGGAGGATATGAAACGATGGGAACATCTTTATTATGTGGGAGAAGATGCGAGAGCATCAGCGGTATTGCAAGGGGAACTTCTGATAGATGCATATCGTGAAAATCCGGGAAGTCTTGACCTGAATGGAGATGGAAAGGTGGGTTATGTTATTTTGGAAGGTGAACGAAGTCATCAGGATTCTCTCATCCGCACAGAATGGTCGATTCAGACAATGAGAGACGGACATATTCCGCTTGAAAAACTGACGGGTGAATCGGCAAACTGGGATCGTAGTCAGGCGGCTGCACTTATGGATCAGTGGATAAGTCAGTATGGCGAAGAGATAGAAGTGGTCATCTGTAATAATGATGAGATGGCCCTCGGTGCAGCGGAGGCACTGGAACGTGCAGGAGATACACGTGGTGTGAAGATAGTCGGAATTGACGGAACACCACAGGGAATCGATGGAATTAAGAACGGAAAGATTTACGGTACAGTTCAATGTGACAGTGAAGAATATGCTGATGTGATATTAAAGATAGCCACAGCAGAGGCCCTTGGACAAAATGTACAGGAAAATGTGAAACTGGAAGATGGAACTTATTATCAATGCAGTCAAAAGTCAGTAACAGCTGATGATTTGCCGTAAAATCGCACATTTTATTTACGGAAAAACAAAGATATGTGAATAAAATCACAAAGAATCTAAAAAAATTCTATATAAAAGCAAATAAAATTATATGGAAAAATATACAAACAATCCGTATAATAAACGTGTCGATAAGAAAAAATGACGAATCGGCAAAACTGTATGATGTGTGTATGTGAATAATTACCGTTTGCAAGGTGCAGACGGCAGATGAATATACACAAGTTTAAGGGAGGACAACATTATGAAACTGAAAAAAGTAGCAGCACTTGGTCTGGCAACTGCAATGGCATTTTCTGTAACCGCTTGCTCAAGCAGCAGCAGCTCAACAGAGACAACTGCAGCAGCAGAGGATGCAGAGACAACTGCAGCAGCTGATGGCGAGGCTGTTAAAGAGGCTGTTGAGGGTAAAGACCCGGCAGAGGTTAAAGTTGGTATTTCTATTTATCAGTTCGCTGATAACTTTATGACACTTTACAGAAACGAGCTTGAGAATTACTTAGTAAATGAGCTTGGTTTAAAGAAAGAAAACATCTCCATCATGGATGGTAAGAATGACCAGTCCGAGCAGATGAACCAGATTCGTAACTTCGTTACTCAGGGATTTGATGTTATGATCATCAACCTGGTACAGGCTTCTTCTGAGCCGGATGTTACAAACATCTGCAACGAAGCAGGCATCCCGGTAGTTTACATCAATCGTGAGCCGGATGCAGAAAGAGAGCAGGCTTGGGTAGATGACGGTATCAAGGCTACATACGTAGGTGCTGATGCTAGACAGTCCGGTACATTCCAGGGCGAAGAGATTGCAGAACTTGAGAACAAGGGTGATGCAGATGGCGACGGCGTTGTTCGTTACATCATGGTTCAGGGTGATCCGGAGAACGTAGATGCTCAGTACAGAACAGAGAAATCCATCGAGAGACTGTCTCAGGATATCGAAGTTGAAGAGCTGACCAAACAGCGTGGTGACTGGGATCAGACAAAAGGTCAGGAGATCACAGCAAACGCTCTGTCACAGTACGGCGACAAGATCGATGTTGTATTCTGCAACAACGATGCTATGGCTCTTGGTGCTCTGCAGGCAATCGAGGCAGCAGGCAGAACAGTAAACAAAGATATCTACTTAGTAGGTGTTGATGCTCTAGTAGAGGCTGTTGAGAACGTTACCAACGACAAGATGACAGGTACTGTATTCAACGATTACTTCGGACAGGCTCACAAGGCAGCTGATGTAGCTCTTGACTTCGTAAATGGCAAAGATGTTGATAACGTATACATGGTTGACTATGTAAAAGTTACAGTTGACAACGCTGCTGAGATTCTGGAACTCATCAAATAATTAATATCTGTTAGAATCCAGTTTTTAACAGTTAAGATGTTTTAGCCACTGTTCACCAAGTGTATACAGTGACGGATTAAGAAAGTGTCGGGTGTGTCCAGAAGACACACCCGATTTTGTGAAAGGAGAGAATGGGATGGCAGAGTACAGATTGGAGATGCGCGGGGTATCGAAGAGTTTCCCTGGCGTAAAGGCTCTGGACAAGATAAACCTCAAGGTTCGTCCCGGTACCGTCCATGCACTTATGGGAGAGAACGGTGCTGGTAAATCCACCCTTATGAAATGCCTCTTTGGTATTTATCATATGGATGAAGGAGAAGTTTATCTGGACGGAGAAAAGGTAGAGATCCACAATCCGGATGAAGCCCTTCACAAAGGACTGGCGATGGTACATCAGGAGCTGCAGCCGATACCTGAGAGAACGGTAGCAGAGAATATGTACACCGGCCGTTATCCGACGAAGAAATTTGGTCCGATTCAGGTGATCGACCATAAGAAGATGTTTGAAGAGACGGCTAAGTGGCTGGATGATGTAAAGATGCCATACAATCCGAAGGCAAAGCTGGGAACGATGTCTATTGCCCAGATGCAGTCAGTTGAGATCGCCAAGGCTGTATCTCTTAGTGCCAGAGTTGTAATTCTGGACGAGCCGACATCCTCCCTTACGGATAATGAAGTAGACGCACTTTTTAGAATTGTCCGTGACCTTAAATCACGAGGTGTATCGCTCATCTATATTTCCCATAAGATGGCGGAGATTCGTGAGATTTGTGATGATATTACCATCATGCGAGACGGTACATATGTTGGTTCATGGCATATGGACGAGATTACGGATGATGAGATCGTCAAACAGATGGTTGGCCGTGAGCTGACCAATATTTATCCTCCGAAGAATGATACGAAAGCCGGAGAGGTTCTTCTTGATGTCAGAGGATATTCAAGTATCCATGACAGATCGTTCCAGGATTGCTCATTTACACTTAGACGAGGCGAGATTTTAGGTTTCGGAGGTCTGGTAGGAGCACAGAGAACTGAACTTATGGAAGGTATCTTCGGTATGCGTCATGTCAAATCCGGAGAAGTTTATATCAAAGGAAAGAAAATGAACATTAGGCGTCCGCAGGATGCAATCCGAGGCGGTATCGGTATGATTACCGAGGATCGTCGAGGTACTGGTATTTTGGGATGTTTGTCCATTGCAGACAATGTATCGATTTCCTCACTGGATCAGTATTTGCACTATGGTATCAAGTTAGATAAACGCAAGATAGAGCAGCTCGTAAAGGATAATGTTGCGAAACTTTCTATCAAGACCCCGAGCAGCAAGACACTGATTCAATCGCTTTCAGGAGGTAACCAGCAGAAGGTTCTTATTTCAAGATGGCTGGCCAACAACCCGGACATCCTGATCATGGATGAGCCGACGCGTGGTATCGACGTAGGTGCCAAGTACGAGATCTATCAGATTATGATTGATTTAGCTAAACAGGGTAAGGGCATTATCATGATTTCGTCAGAGATGCCTGAGCTTATTGGTATGTCGAACCGTATCCTTGTTATGTGTAATGGTCACATTACCGGCGAGGTAGAGGGCGAGGAAGCAACTCAGGAGCGTATCATGAGTTACGCAACCAAGTTCTAAAGGAGGAAGAGAGAATGGATAAGAAACAACTTAATATAAAAGAAGTATTGATCAATAATGGTATCATTATTCTGATCCTTTTGATGGTGCTCTTTGTTGGTATAACAAAGCAGAATTTCTTCAGTGCAAGCAACTTCAGCAACATTTCCATCAACGTAGCCTGCCGTTTCATCATCGCAGTCGGTGTATCTGGCTGTCTGATTACTAAAGGTACGGACCTTTCTGCAGGACGTCTGGTTGGCCTTTCTGCCTGCTTAGCAGGTACACTGCTTCAGAAAGCAGACTACAGCGGCCGTTTTGAACTGACCAAGAATTTACCGCAGTTAAATGTATGGCTGGTACTTCTTATCTGTATCGCTATCTGCTGTATATTTGGTCTTGTAAATGGTATCGTTGTTTCATATTTGAACGTACCGGCCTTCATCGGAACTCTTGGTATGCAGATGATCGTTTATGGTATCAACCTTGTATATACAAAGTCTGTACCGCTGGGTGGATATCGTCAGGATTATACAGTAATCGCAAATGGTAACTTCTTAGGTATTCCGTACCTTTTCATCATTGCATTCGTTATCGGTGCGATTATGTGGTTTATATTTAACTACACCCGCCATGGCAAATATATGTATGCAATCGGTGGCAATGAGGCAGCAGCAGAGGTTGCCGGTGTAAATGTTAAGAAAACCAAGATCATCATCTATGTATCTGCAACTGTATTATATGCAATCGCTGGTTTCCTTCTCGGTGCAAAATCCGGTGGTGCCGGTGTAAATACAGGTAACGGCTATGAGCTGGAGGCAATCGCCGCTTGTACAATCGGTGGTGTATCTGTAAACGGTGGTATCGGACGTATCTCAGGTGTTATCATCGGTGTACTTGTATTCGAATTCTTGAAGACTTGCTTACAGTTCCTTGGTATCGACCCGAACTATCAGTATATTGCACAGGGTATCGTTATCGTAGTTGCAATCGCACTGGATATCCGTAAATATATTGCTAAGAAATAAGCATATTAACAATAAAGAAGTTAAAAATCCCTCGTCACAAAAGGCGGGGGATTTTTTTCTATAATACGTATCTTCATCAATAGATGGGGAATTTATAATAAATAGCTCATAGAAAGTAGCATTGCAGTTTGCGATGTTGTTGACTGAATTTAGCAATTACGTTACAATTACAAAATGAAAATGAGCCATATTCTGAAAGGAAAGAGAATGAGCGACAACAATATAATTGAAAAAAATGATATGCAGGAAGAAGTGATAAATCATAGACCTGATGAAATATTAAATGATAATCCTTATACAGAAGAAACAGCAGATAGAACAGTAGAAGATCTCGAAGCTGAGAATGAGAAGCTTCGAAGAGAACTGGAACTCATGAAGGAAAAAACAGTCAAAGAACGTATATATGACCACGTTCATGTGTCTGTGAGAACCATGGATATCTTTATAGGCGTTATGGTGGCACTTTTTGTGATTGTAGTGGTATTAGGGTTGATTAACAAGTAATTTAGAAAGTTCTTTAAATGGCGGAAAAGGAATCGTTTACTATGGAGATTGAACGCAAATATTTAATTGATGACATTCCATTTAACATGGAACCTTATCCTTATCATATGATAGAGCAGGCATATTTAAGCACCGATCCGGTAGTACGTGTGCGAAAGGAAGATGATTCTTATTATCTGACCTATAAATCCAAGGGCCTGATGGCAAGGGAGGAATATAACCTGCCGTTAACTAAAGAATCGTACGAACATCTTCTTTCTAAGGCAGATGGCAAGATTCTTACAAAAAAACGCTATCTGATTCCGATAGAAGGAACCGGATATACCACTGAACTGGATGTGTTTTCGGGAGATTATGACGGACTTAAATTAGCAGAGGTTGAATTTCCAAACGAAGATGAAGCGATGAACTTTGTGCCTCCAAAATGGTTTGGCCGGGATGTGACATTTATCGGTGAGTATCAGAATAGCCGTTTGGCACTAAAGTGAAAAAAATTGAAATATATTTGATATTTGTCCCATATTTGTCCCACATGATGTGGTAAGATGAGAAATGTAATAAGAAAATAAAAAGACAGAGATTTTTACAGGAGGATTACTAACTATGGATTTGAAAGAATTTTTTACTCTTTGGAATGACCTTAAAAAAGAATATGATGCGAACAATAAATATGAATTTCCGGGAGCTGATATGTATTTGTCAGCTTTATCTTATAACATGAATTATCAGAAAGATGAAGCTTCGATTAATATGATGCCATCACATACATTGATACAGCTCTCAAATGACGATGATGTACTTAATAAGGTAAATAATATTTTTAAGAAATGGTTTGATGAAAACGAAATATCAGAAGTTGAACATGCATCGTTTGATGATATAGAGAATTATTTGGTTGATGTATGCAAGGAATGGGAAAAAAGGACTGTTCTTGAAGGAAATGAAGAAACTCTTACAGTTAAACAGGCTGAAGGAAAAGGACGAATTGATGTTATTAAAGAATTAAAGCGTGAGGAAAAATTAAAAAAAGAAAAGGAGGAAGCACGTAAAGAAAAAGAACGTAAGAAACAGGAAAAAATAGAGCGTGAAGAGGAAGAAAAACAGGAGAAACTCAATAAAGAAAAGAAGGAAAGAGAACAGAAGGAAAGAGAACAGAAAGAAAGAGAACAGGAAGAAAGAGAACAAGAAGAAAGAAAACAGAAAGAAAGAGAACAGAAGGAAAGAGAACAGAAAGAAAGAGAACAGAAGGAAAGAGAACAGAAAGAAAGAGAACAGGAAGAAAGAAAACAGAAAGAAAGGGATATCGATGAGTATTTGGGGAGACATCCTGATGTGAAAAATGATGATACAGACCCAGATAGAACCAGGGAACTTGAACTTGAAGAAGTTGAAAATCTGAAAATTGAGAAAAAGCTTGTTGGTAGTATTTCAAAAGAAGAACTTGCGAAAAAGGTCACTTCTATAAGAGACAGAATATGGGACGAGGCAAAAAAAGGTGATATGGGTCCGGTACAGAATAAGATATTAGGAAGCTTTACAGATGCTTCAAGAATATATTCTGATAAATGTAATAGCACTGAGGAATATTATTACTGGATGGAAAATTTGGTAGATAATACAGAGACCGGCTCTTTGCAAACGCAGACAAAAGATGATGAGTATGAACTAAAATTAAATCAGGTATGTGACTTCATAGGTGAGATTCTGGATGAGGGGGCTTTTAAAGATATAAAGAGTTTCAGACAGCGATATGTTGAATATGCAAAGAAACGTTTTGAAATGGCTGAAAGTCTAGATAAAGATAAAAGGATAGACATAGAAGTCAAAGAGGCTGATAAAAAAGATGAGAATAAGATCGAAGATATCAAGGTCGAAGAAAACAAGATTGAAGAAATCAAGAACGAAGAAATCAAGAACGAAGAAATCAAGACTGAAGAAATCAAGGTCGAAGAAAATAATTTTAGAGACCGCCTGTATGCTCAGGAATTTATACAGGCCGATGGCTCTTTTGCACTGCCTGAAGCCCTGGAAGATTTTGCAGCTATTCAGGATAGAAAACTTAGTTGGGGCATGAAGGGAAATAATGCTGACAAGTTTGAAGCTATAAAGAAAAGTGTTGCTGAATATAATGATCCAGATAGCAGTAAAAATGACTATGAAAAGAGGAAGGCACTGTATGAGACCTGCGAAAACTACCTTCGTGCCCATACATCGGATGGAAAAAGTATTGATGGTCAGAATACTGATGTGGGACGTTTTCGTAAGCAGGCTGTTGTTGAGATTCTTCAGGCCCTTGAACAGTATGACGACGTCAATCAGATGAAAGAGGAGCTTGAGGCGGCTGCACAGACTAAAAGACAGTCAGAAGGTAAGAAACCGAAAGAAAGGGTGAAATTAAGCTATAAGGATCTGGAGATGTCATTAGCAAAAGAATCTCATGATAAGTCCAAAATAAATAAAAAGGATCGAGATTCAATTGCAAGAAAGGCCTATGCAGAATTAAAGGCAGAGAAAAATAAGAATAAAGAAGAGCCAAAACTTGGACGAAACAGATAAAAGATAAAAAGTGAGAGTAACTTTATGATTAAATCAGTGACAGTATGGATTAAAACACATAGATACTGCCTTGTGGGACTCTATATGCTGGTATTTCTGGCAGGATTTTTCCTGCTGGAGCTTAGAGAGCCAGATCCATCTGAAATTAGAATTATACATTGTGTGGTAGATGACTGGATACCTTTTAATGAATGGTTTGTGCTGCCGTATTTTCTGTGGTATGCTTGGGTTCCGGTGTTTATGATCTATTTTATGATAAAAGATCGGGAGGCATATTTAAGACTGTGCTTTACTATGTTTGTGGGGGCGACGTTCTGCCTTATCATCTATTTTGTGGCACCGAACGGACTTAGTTTAAGACAGGAGATAGTTACAGATAATTTCTGCTCACAGATTATCAGGTTTCTTCGCAGTGTAGATCCGCCGAACAACGTATGCCCGTCTATCCATGTATCAAGTACGGTGGCGGTGCATCTTACGATTTGCCATGCAAAAAGTGTAAGAGATAAGAAATCGATTCGTACATTTTCCTGGCTGATTACAGGACTCATATGCATTTCTACCATGTTTATAAAGCAACATTCACTTATAGATGTGATATGCGGCTGGATATTGAGTCTGATACTGGATGAAGTGGTAAATGTCCGAACCTTGGTAAAAACTTTTATATGAGGCAAAAGAACAGGAGGCAATAAGATGGCAGAGATTTATGCATTTTTGGCAGATGGAATGGAGGAAGTGGAGTGTCTGGCTACTGTAGATGTACTTGCACGTGCAGGGGTGAAAGTTAAGCTGGTCTCAATTACCGGTAAAAAGGAAGTCAAGGGCTCACATGGATTCGGCATTCATGCTGATGCACTTCTTGATGAGGTAGACCCGATGAAGGCTGACGTGCTGTTTTTACCGGGTGGAATGCCTGGAACCAAGAATCTGATGGCATGCAAACCGCTTTGCGATGCTTTAGTAAAGGCAAATGATGCCGGAAAACATCTTGCGGCAATCTGTGCGGCACCGAGCGTTCTTGGACAGCTCGGACTTTTGAAAGGGAAAAAGGCGACATGCTATCCGGGATTTGAAGATGCACTGACAGGTGCAAAATTAACCGGTGCAGGTGTAGTGACAGACGGTAACATTACAACAGCACGTGGCCTTGGATACGCACTGGATCTTGGAATAGAGCTTATTTCGCTTCTGATTGACCGTTCCGTTGCGATGCAGGTAAAAGCTTCGATTCAGTACGATCAGGTATAAATAAAAATAAAAGCAAATTTGTATTTTCCACTGGTATTTAGCCGATGGATATGCTATAATGCTATCTTGAAGTGTAACGCCCGGCAGAATGGCGGTTCACAGATAGAAGCAAGGAGGACCCCTTAAAATGAGTTTACAGGTAGAGAAATTAGAAAAGAACATGGCAAAGCTGACCATCGAGGTTCCGGCTGAAGAGTTTGAAGCAGCAATCAAGAATGCATACAACAAGAATAAGAATAAATTCAGCATTCCTGGATTCCGTAAAGGTAAAGCACCTTTAGCTATGCTTGAGAAGATGTATGGCGTTGGTATGTTCTACGAGGATGCAGCTAACGAAGTGATCGATTCAACTTATCCGAAGGCAGCTGAGGAGAGCAAGGAAGAGATCGTTTCCAGTCCTGAGATCAAGGTAACACAGATCGAGAAAGGCAAGGCATTCATTTACGAAGCAACTGTAGCTATCAAGCCGGATGTTACTCTTGGTGAGTACAAAGGTGTAGAAGTTGAGAAGACAGAAGCAGTCGTTACTGATGAAGATGTAGAGAACGAGCTGACCGCTGCACGTAAGAGAAACGGCAGACTTGTTGATGTAGAAGACGGTGCTATCGAAGATGGCGACAACACAGTCATTGATTTTACCGGATATATCGATGACAAGACATTTGATGGCGGTGCAGGTACAGATTATCCGCTGGTTATCGGTTCCCATTCCTTTATCGATGGATTTGAAGATCAGCTGATTGGTAAGAAAAAAGGCGAGACATGTGACGTAAATGTTACTTTCCCGGCTGAGTATCATGCTGACGAGCTGGCTGGAAAACCGGCTAAGTTTGTTGTAACCGTTAAGGAAGTTAAGAGAAACGAGCTTCCGGAGCTTAACGATGAGTTCGCAAGTGAAGTATCTGATTTCGATACTCTGGACGAGTACAAGGCAGACATCCGCAAGAAACTTCAGGAGAAGAAGGAGCAGGATGCTAAAGTAGAGAACGAGAACAAGGTGATCGAGAAAGTTGTAGAGAATGCTCAGATGGAGCTTCCTCAGCAGATGATTGATACTCAGGCAAGAGAGATGGTAGAGAACTATGCACGCCGTCTGCAGAGCCAGGGATTAAACATCAACGATTACATGAAATATACCGGCATGACACCGGATAAGCTGATGGAGCAGATGCGTCCGGAAGCTGAGAAGAGAATCAGAACCAGACTGGTTCTTGAAAAAGTAGCAGAAGTTGAGAATGTAGAAGTTTCCGATGAGAAACTTGACGAGCAGATTAACGAGATCGCAGCATCCTACAAACTTGAAGGCGCTAAGTTAAAAGAGATGATGGGTGAGCGTGAGAAAGAGCAGATTCGTGAGGATCTGAAAGTACAGGCAGCGATCGATGTACTGGTAGAGCAGGCAAAGCTTGCTTAGTTTGAGCAGGCACTAGGCCTAAAGAGAATACTGAAACAAGGCGGAATTCTATGGTGTCATAAGGCATCATAGAATTTTGTGCCATAAATATTCATTCCCATTACAGGAGGAAGAATTATGAGTTTAGTACCTTATGTCCTTGAATCCACCAGCCGTGGAGAACGGACTTATGACATTTATTCACGTCTTCTTAAAGATCGTATCATTTTCCTCGGAGAGGAAGTCAACGATGTGACAGCCAGCCTGGTTGTGGCACAGCTCCTTTTTCTTGAGGCAGAGGATCCGAACAAGGATATCAGCTTATATATCAATAGTCCGGGCGGATCTGTTACCGCAGGTATGGCCATCTATGATACGATGAATTATATCAAATGCGACGTATCCACTATCTGCCTCGGAATGGCAGCCAGCATGGGAGCATTCCTTCTCTCAGGCGGTACTAAGGGCAAGAGATATGCTCTTCCGAACGCTGAAGTTATGATTCATCAGCCGTCAGGTGGAGCAAGAGGTCAGGCAACTGAGATTCAGATCGTGGCAGAGAATATTCTTCGTACAAAGAAGAAATTGAATGAGATTCTGGCAGCCAATACTGGCCAGCCGTATGAGGTGATCGTGCGGGATACAGAGCGTGATAATTACATGACAGCTGAGCAGGCGAAAGAGTATGGTCTGATCGACAGCGTCATCACCAACCACTAATCAGATTTCTTAAATCAAACGAAAGGAACAAGGTGGAAGTATGCCAGGCAGAACAGACGACAAGATACGCTGCTCATTTTGCGGCAAGACACAGGATCAGGTCAGAAAACTGATCGCCGGTTCAGAAAATGTATTTATTTGTGATGACTGTATCGAGCTTTGCTCAGAGATTCTTGAGGAAGAATTCGCGGATCAGGATTCGGGACCGGATTTTAGCGGAATTAATCTTCTGAAACCAAAGGAAATCAAAGAATTTCTGGATGAATATGTTATCGGACAGGACGATGCCAAGAAGGTGCTTTCAGTAGCGGTATATAACCATTATAAGAGAGTTATGTCAAAGTCTGCACAGGATGTAGAGCTCCAGAAGAGCAACATTCTTATGCTTGGACCGACCGGTTCAGGAAAGACATATTTAGCACAGACTCTTGCAAAGATTCTGAATGTACCATTTGCCATCGCAGATGCGACTACTCTTACAGAGGCCGGGTACGTAGGAGAGGATGTTGAGAATATCCTCTTAAAGATTATTCAGGCAGCTGATTATGACGTCAGCAAAGCAGAATACGGCATTATTTATATCGATGAGATTGACAAGATTACCAAAAAATCTGAAAATGTATCCATTACCCGCGATGTTTCAGGTGAAGGCGTACAGCAGGCTCTCTTAAAGATTCTTGAGGGAACGATTGCAAGTGTTCCGCCGCAGGGTGGAAGAAAACATCCTCAGCAGGAACTGATTCAGATTGATACAACCAATATCCTCTTTATCTGTGGTGGTGCGTTTGACGGACTTGAGAAGATAATCGATAACCGTATGGGAGCAGGCTCCATCGGATTTAACTCAGATATCGTAGACCGCAAAAATCAGGATATTGATGAGCTGTTAAAGAAAGTAATGCCTCAGGATCTGACCAAGTTTGGTTTGATTCCGGAATTTATCGGCCGTGTGCCGATTACAGTTTCACTTCAGACTCTCAATGAGGAGGCACTGGTTCGTATACTTAGCGAGCCGAAGAATGCCCTTATCAAGCAGTATCAGGCACTTCTTGACCTTGACGGAGTGAAGCTTGAATTTACAGATGAAGCGATAACTGCGATTGCTCATATGGCTGTCGAGAGAAAGACAGGAGCAAGAGGACTTCGTTCTATCATGGAATCCCTTATGATGGATACCATGTATGAGATACCATCTGACTCAAGTATTGGAATCTGTACGATTACCAAGGATGTGGTAGATGGAGAGAGCAAACCGGAATTGGTATACCGTGATAATACCGTACCCCGCAAGTCTTTTACAGGACGTTCTAAGAAAGACAGAACAGGCGAGATTGCATAACTAATCAAGTGAATATAGTGTGCGGCTGTCTTTCAGCCGAAGGCTGTTAAAGGGGTCTGTGGGGTGGCCAAAACCATGTCCAGACCCCTTTTATTTCTCTAAAAGTGTTGTCGTAAGCAATCCATGCCTTTTAGAGAATGTGGTACGCACAAATTTGCAGAAATGGGAGTTACCGTATATTAGACCATTGAGAGGATAGATAGACTATGATTGCAAGGTTACAGAAAATACCGATGATCCCGCTGCTTGGGATCAATATGCTGCCAGGGAAGACATTGACTCTTGATTTATCCAGACCTAAGTCTATTGCAGCGGCTGAACAGGCTATGGTAACAGATCAGATAATATTTCTTGTAGCACAAACACATCTGCATCAGGAGATTAAGGATGATAGGGATTTCTATAGGGTTGGAACTATTTCCTATGTCAAGCAATTAGTTAAAATGCCTGGAGATAAGGTTCGCGTGACGTTAATAGGCAGGGAACGTGCAGAATTTGAGTATACTACTGATGGAGATGGATACTATATAGCAACTGTGAAACCAATTGGCATACCGGAGGATACTCTTGAACAAAATCAGAAAGATGCGATGCTCAGGGTACTTAAGGAAAAGCTGGAAGAAAACTGGAAACTTGACCCTAAGTCAGTAAAGAGTATTGAATCATTTCGCGAGCAGCTTGACCTTGCTAAATTTATGAATCAGATAGCGATGGAGTTTCAGTGGGGTCATGAGGCTCTGCAGTCTGTTCTGGAATGTGACACGCTTGAGGAGTTATACGAGCTTGAACTTCAGCTGCTTCTGACACAGATAGAGATAAATCGGGATAAACGTGATTTCCAGAATAAGGTAAAAACAGAAATTGACAAAAACCAGCGCAACTATATTTTGCGTGAACAGCTTCGTGTGATTCGTAAGGAGCTTGGAGAATCCAATCCGACTTCAGAGGCTGATGAGATGAGGGAGCAGTTAAAGAAAATCAAGGCCAGTACTGAGGTTAAAGATAGAATCAAAAAAGAGATAAATCGTTTTGAAAATATGATGACGGGCAGTAGTGAGGTCAATATGCTTAAATCATACCTTGATACGGTTCTTGAACTGCCATGGAACAAGACGACGAAGGACAATACAAGTCTTTCGTATGCAAAAGATGTACTTGAAGCGGATCACTACGGACTAGAAAAGGTAAAAGAACGTATATTGGAATATCTTGCAGTGCGGATTCTGACTAAAAAGGGTACCAGTCCGATTTTATGTCTGGTTGGACCTCCAGGAACAGGAAAAACCTCGATTGCACGATCGATTGCCAAGGCTATGGGACGTAAATACGTACGTATAAGTCTAGGTGGAGTTCACGATGAGGCTGAGATACGCGGTCATAGAAGGACTTACGTTGCTGCCATGCCGGGACGTATCGTAGATGGACTCAAGCAGGCGGGGGTTGGAAATCCGCTGATGCTTCTCGATGAGATCGACAAGGTAAGCAGAGATTACAAGGGAGATACTTCAGCCGCACTTTTAGAGGTCCTTGATGGTGAGCAGAATACAAGATTCCGTGATCATTATGTGGAAATTCCTATCGATCTTTCAGAGGTCATGTTTATCGCCACTGCCAACACCACGCAGACAATTCCGGGACCGCTTTTAGATCGTATGGAGATCATAGAAATAAACAGCTATACGGAAAATGAAAAATATCATATTGCAAAAAACTATCTAATTCCAAAACAGCTTGAAAAAAACGGACTTTCATCAAAAGAGTTAAGCATCACAGGAGCGGCTCTTGAAAAAATAATTCACAGCTATACAAGAGAAGCGGGACTTAGAAATCTGGAGCGCCGTTTCGGGGATATATGCCGCAAGGTTGCCAGAGAAGTCTTGGAAAAGAAAAAACATTCTGTACGCATTACAGATAAAAATCTGGAACATTATCTTGGAAGAGAAAAGGTCTTTTTTGACGCTGTAGGAAATGAGGCTCAAGTAGGAATAGTAAGAGGACTTGCATGGACGAGAGTCGGAGGAGATACACTTCAGATAGAGGTCAATGTTATGCCTGGAAAAGGTGTACTTTTGATGACAGGACAGATGGGTGATGTCATGAAAGAATCAGCACAGATTGCACTCACATATGTGAGATCTGTGGCATCAGATTACGGAGTAAAAGATAATTATTTCGAAAAACATGATATACATCTTCATATTCCGGAAGGTGCAGTTCCAAAGGACGGTCCATCCGCAGGAATCACTATGGCAACAGCCATGCTTTCAGCTGTAACAGGACGTAAGGTACAGCCTCGTGTAGCTATGACAGGAGAGGTTACACTGCGAGGCCACGTCCTCATGATCGGAGGCCTGAAAGAAAAATTGCTCGCAGCAAAAATGGCTCAGGTTGAGAAGGTACTGGTGCCGGCAAAAAATATGCCGGATGTGGAAGAACTGTCAAAAGAGATTACAAAAGGCATGGAGATAGTTTATGTCAAGGAGATGGATGAAGTAATCCGAGAGGCATTTGTACCGGAAAAATAACGGTTTAACAGGAGAACAAATATGGTTATAAAAAATGTTAATCTAGAGACAGTCTGCGGTATCACAAGCAAACTTCCGGCTAATACACAGCCGGAGTTTGCATTCGCAGGCAAGTCCAATGTAGGAAAATCATCTCTTATAAATGCACTCATGAACCGCAAATCATATGCCAGAACATCATCACAGCCCGGAAAGACACAGACTATCAACTTTTATCACATAAATGATGAATTTTACTATGTAGATCTGCCGGGCTATGGCTATGCACGTGCGAGTGTCGAGGTCAAGGCAAAGTGGGGCAAGATGATAGAAAACTATCTGCATAAATCAAAGATGCTTAGATGCGTATTTTTGCTGATAGATATAAGACATGAGCCATCATCCAATGATAAGCTTATGTATGATTGGATTGTATCTCAGGGATTTAATCCGGTTCTGATTGCTACTAAGGCAGATAAGATTAAGCGAAGTCAGCTTCAGAAACAGCTAAAGATTCTTCGTACAGGCCTTGGTATAGGTACGGATGTTACTATGATTCCGTTTTCTGCAGAGACTAAGCAGGGAAGAGAAGAGGTATGGAGTTATCTTGAGGAACAGATTTGGAAAGCTATGCATCCGGGAGAAGATCTGATTTCAGAGGAGATAGCATCTGTAAAGATGACAACAGATGAGATAACATCACAGGAAACAGCTTCACAAGCTTGATAAGTAAAAATGGTAATAAACAGAGAGGAAAGAACGGATGGCAATTATAGATCAGAGCAAGATCAGGAATTTTTGTATCATTGCACATATAGATCACGGTAAATCAACACTGGCAGATCGTATTATTGAGATGACAGGTTTACTTACCAGCCGTGAGATGCAGGCACAGGTCCTTGATAATATGGATTTGGAGCGTGAGAGAGGTATCACTATCAAGTCTCAGGCAGTCCGCACGGTATATAAAGCAAAAGATGGTCATGAGTATATATTTAACCTGATAGACACACCAGGACATGTGGATTTTAACTATGAGGTGTCCAGAAGTCTTGCGGCATGCGACGGTGCTATTTTGGTCGTAGATGCAGCACAGGGAATAGAGGCACAGACACTTGCCAATGTATACCTGGCACTTGATCATGATCTGGAGGTCATTCCTGTGCTTAACAAGGTAGATTTGCCAAGTGCAGACCCGGATCGTGTAGCTGCCGAGATTGAGGATGTGATTGGCCTTGAGGCTTCAGACGCACCGAGAATTTCTGCCAAGACAGGACTCAATGTCGAGGCAGTTCTTGAGGAGATAGTGACCAAAATCCCAGCACCAAAAGGAGATCCTGAGGCTCCGCTTCAAGCACTTATTTTTGACTCTCTGTATGATTCCTATAAAGGTGTTATAGTATTCTGTCGTGTCAAGAATGGTACTATAAAAAAGGGAACAAAAATGAAAATGATGGCTACCGGGGCATCTGCAGACGTTGTGGAGGTAGGATACTTCGGTGCGGGTCAGTTTATTCCATGTGAAGAGCTTTCAGCCGGAATGGTTGGATACGTGACTGCAAGCATCAAAAATGTGCAGGATACACGTGTTGGTGATACAATCACGGATCAGAACAATCCATGTGATAAACCGCTTCCGGGATATAAAAAAGTAACACCGATGGTATACTGTGGTCTGTATCCGGCGGACGGTGCGAAATACCCGGATCTTCGAGATGCACTTGAAAAGCTGCAGCTCAATGATGCGGCACTTTACTTCGAACCGGAGACATCCATTGCACTTGGATTTGGTTTCAGATGCGGATTCTTAGGACTTCTTCATCTGGATATCATTCAGGAACGTCTGGAGAGAGAATACAATCTTGATCTTGTCACCACCGCACCGGGAGTTGTATACAGGGTGCATAAGACCAACGGAGACATGATAGAGCTGACTAATCCGTCCAATCTGCCGGATCCTTCGGAGATCGCTTATATGGAAGAACCGATCGTATCTGCCGAGATCATGGTAACCACGGAATTTGTAGGTGCGATCATGACACTTTGCCAGGAAAGACGAGGAGTCTATCTTGGAATGGAGTATATAGAGTCAAGCCGTGCACTGCTTAAATACGAGCTTCCGCTTAATGAGATTATATACGACTTCTTTGATGCTCTTAAATCACGTTCCAGAGGTTATGCATCTTTTGACTATGAATTAAAAGGATATGAAGAGTCAAAACTTGTAAAACTTGATATTTTGGTTAACCGTGAAGAAGTCGATGCACTTTCATTTATCGTATTTGAGGGTTCGGCATATGAACGCGGAAGAAAAATGTGCGAGAAGCTCAAAGATGAGATACCGCGTCATCTGTTCGAGATCCCGATTCAGGCGGCTGTTGGTGGTAAGATCATAGCCAGAGAGACAGTTAAGGCGATGCGAAAAGATGTCCTTGCAAAATGCTATGGCGGAGATATTTCCCGAAAGAGAAAACTTCTGGAGAAGCAGAAGGAAGGAAAGAAACGTATGCGCCAGATAGGAAATGTAGAGATTCCTCAGAAGGCATTTATGAGCGTACTTAAGCTGGATGAAGAATAATGGAATTATATATACATGTACCATTTTGTGTCAGAAAATGCCGATATTGTGATTTTTTGTCATTTGCTTCTGATGCCGATACTCAGAAAAAGTATGTTGATCAGCTGATTTGTGAGATAAAGAGTATTAAAAGACGTGGTGGTGAGCATTTCAACTGTAACACATTGTGTGAGAAGAATCTTTTAGGCCGTACTGTGGAAACTATCTTTATAGGAGGCGGAACACCGTCACTTATTCAGCCATCGGATATAGAGCGAATTATGGATGCTGTAAATAAGGTCTTTAAAGTCGCATCTGATGCTGAAGTCACGATGGAAGCTAATCCCGGTACACTTACAAGTGAGTCTGCGATTGGGTATAAGAGAGCCGGAATAAATCGTCTGAGTCTGGGACTTCAGTCGGCATCGGAAGAAGAATTAAAGATTCTCGGAAGAATTCATACCAAAGAGCAGTTTCTTAGAAGTTTTAATTTTGCGAGGGAAGCAGGCTTTGACAATATAAATGTGGATCTTATGTCGGCACTTCCGGGACAGTCCGAAAAAAGTTGGCAGGAGACGCTTCGATTTGTATGCGAACTTTCACCGGAGCACATCTCTGCATATAGTCTCATAGTGGAAGAGGGAACACAAATTTATGAGGAATATGGCAAGATGTGCGAAGATCTTGAGAGATATGGAGACTATGACTCCATGCCGAAACGTCTTAGGACTGAATATGAGGGTAAAAGACGTCTGCCGGATGAGAAAACGGACAGGAACATGTATCATGACACAAAGAGAATTCTGGCAGAATACGGATATGGCCGCTATGAAATATCAAACTATGCCAAGAACGGATACCGCTGCCGTCACAATATAGGTTACTGGACGGGAGAAGAGTATCTGGGGATTGGACTTGGGGCATCATCACTTATAGATGGGAAACGTTTTAATGTGACGAGGGACTTTGGGCGATTCATGAAATATGAAGACGGCGACTTTGCAAAAGGTCTTCAATACGAGGAAATACAGGATTTAAGCATCAGGGAGAAGATGGAAGAATTCATGTTCCTTGGATTAAGGCTTATTAAAGGTATAAGTGCCACTGAGTTTGAGAAAAGATTTGGAAAGAGTATTGATAACGTCTATGGTGGGGCGATAGAAAAGCTTTCAAAAGAAGGACTTCTTGAGTTAAGGTCAAATGGTAATATCTGTCTAACGGAGTACGGTCTTGATGTGAGTACATATGCGTTGGCAGAGTTTCTATTTTAAGAAATAGCATTTGGTATCAGATGGGTTAAAAATACCTTTTGACTCAAGCACCGTGATGTTATAAAGTGGTAAGTGTGAAAACTATGTATGGAGAGTTAGGGAGGTTGATGTGAGTATGAACAGTACATTATTACAATTTATAATTGTCTGCCCGATGGTATTTTTGGCAGGCCTTGTAGATGCGATCGCAGGAGGAGGCGGTCTTATCTCACTTCCGGCATATCTGATTGCAGGAGTTCCGACACATATGGCGCTTGGAACCAACAAGATGAGTTCCATGATGGGAACAGCTATAGCCACAGGACGTTTTGCAAAAAACGGTTACATACAGTTTAAAAAAGTAGTATGGTTTATCGTGGCGGCACTTATAGGTTCATCGATAGGTTCTAATCTTACACTTTTGGTAAGCGATAAGATATTACAGTATATGATGATTGTGATTCTGCCGATTGTAGCCTTTTATGTCATGAAAAACAAAAAAATGGGCGACGATACTCTTGCCGGAACACTGCCTGAGAGAAAGTCATTTATGATTGCACTGGCATCAGCACTTATTATAGGCATATATGATGGTTTCTACGGGCCGGGTACGGGTACATTTTTGATCCTTGTACTCACAGGTGCGGCAAGGTATACTATGAAAGAAGCAGCCGGTACAACGAAGGCTATCAATCTTTCATCAAATGTTGCAGCGTTCGTCACATTTTTAATTCATGGTAAGATTATTTATACTTTGGGACTGGCAGCAGCTGTCTGCAGTATTTTGGGAAATTATATTGGTTCAGGTCTCGTTATGGGAAATGGACAGAAAATCGTACGTCCGCTGATTCTGGTAGTTTTAGCAATTCTTTTTGTGAAAATACTGATGGGAAATTAAAGAGCGGCATAATAAAGAGAGGTAATGACAATGAAGTGGAAAAAGTTTACATTGACGACAACCACAGAGGCAGTGGATATTATCAGCTGCACATTTGATGAGATTGGTATCGAGGGCATTGAGATAGAGGATAATATTCCGCTTACAGAGAAGGAAACCAAGGGAATGTTCATTGATATTCTTCCTGAACTGCCGCCTGATGAGGGAGTGGCAAAGGTAAGCTTTTATCTTGATGAGGACGATGATATTCCGGCGATGATGGAGAAAGTAAAGGCAGCACTTGACGAGATGAAGGCATATACTAATCTTGGTGACTGCACACTTACCGAATCAGAGACAGAGGATAAGGACTGGATCAACAACTGGAAGCAGTATTTTAAACCATTTACCGTTGATCATATTCTGATAAAACCTACGTGGGAGACAGTACCCGAAGAACACAAGGATAAATTGATGATCCAGATAGATCCGGGTACAGCCTTTGGTACAGGTATGCATGAAACTACTCAGCTTTGCATCAAACAGCTCGAAAAATATGTAACTTCCGAGTCAGAGGTACTTGACGTGGGCACCGGAAGCGGAATACTTGGCATAACCGCTTTAAAACTTGGCGCAAAACACGTATTTGGTACCGATCTTGATGAAAATGCAATCACAGCTGTAGGTGAGAATCTGGAGGCAAATGATATTTCAGCTGACCAGTTCACTGTTTTGCAGGGCAATATTATTGATGATAAGTCTGTTCAGGATGCTGTAAAGTATGAATATTATGATATAGCAGTTGCCAATATTTTGGCAGATGTCATCATCATGCTTCAGAAGGAAATTCCTGTTCATATTAAGAAAAATGGTATATTTATCACATCGGGTATCATAGATATGAAGGAAGAGGCAGTTAAAGAGGCATTTGAGGCCAATGATGCCTTTGAGATAGTAGAAATCACACATCAGGGAGAGTGGGTTTCTGTTACAGCGAGGAAAAAATAATTATGTACCATTTTTTTGTAGAGCCTCATCAGATCGGGACAGAAGATATACGCATCGAAGGTCCTGATGTAAACCATATCAAAAACGTTCTCAGGATGAGATGTGGCGAGGAGATTCTTTTGAGCAGTCTGGATGGCGGAGATTATTTTTGCCGTATCGATGAGATAGATACAGAGTATGTTC
>CAVKOQ010000018.1:0-28974 GCA_963657995.1 bacterium | reverse complement strand
GTATTATTTCTAATTATTTTCTATGTTTTTATATATTTATCTGTCTATATTTTTCTAATTGTTTTGTTTTTCTGTTTCGCTCATTCTGTATGAGTAATTCATGCATCTTTTTCAAGCACCAGCACGCTATATTCTGTCAATTTTGTATTCCAGTCCCTAATGGAACTGAAATACAATACCAGCTGCTGCCGCTGCTACAATATAAAGAATCGGGTGTTTCTTCCATTTTACATAAGCATACCAAATCGCGCATCCCAGGATTATCGCCTTCCAATTGATAACCGAAAGAATTTTCGTAAAATCAATACTTCCATCTTCGCCAACATGCAAAAATGCAATCTTTGCTACGCCCATTCCGGCCGCCGCTATCAGGGCTGTGGATGCTGCACGCAGACCGTAGAGTGCATTCTGCACGATCACAGATGATTTGAATCGGTCCAGAATTTTAGAAATAATCACAATAATAATAACGGATGGAAGTACAAGCGAAAGCGGTGCCGCCAGCCCACCTAGAATCCCTTTAATATGATAGCCTACATAAGTTGCCATATTGACTCCCATCGGTCCCGGTGTAGACTCCGATATGGCGATCATATTGGAAATATCATTGAATGTATACCAGCCAGTCTCCTTCGAAATATTGTAAAGAAACGGCAATGTTGCCAGTCCACCGCCTACAGCAAACAAACCACAGCAAAAAAAGCGAAAGCATAACTCTAATATCAGAATCATTTTTTCTCCCCCTTTCCACCCTTTAAAATAATTCCGATAATTCCTGCAGCGATAACAAGAATTGCCGGAGATACCGATGTGAAAAGTGACATCAAGAACACACCGATAGCTATAGATATTGTACCTTTATCAATCAATGATTTCTTTGCAAGCTTTACCACCGCCGAGGCAATAAGCACAAATACACAGGCACGTATTCCGGCAAAAGCACTGCTCACAAAGCTAAGTGCCATAAAATTTGAGATAAATGCCGCGATAACCATGATTATGACAAGTGACGGTGCAATCACACCGAGCGTGGCCATAATAGCTCCCGGTATGCCCCTATTCTTATATCCGACAAATGTTGCAGTATTGACTGCGATGATGCCTGGTGTACACTGACCTATCGCATAATAGTCCATAAGCTCCTCATCTGTCGCCCAATGTCGTTCGTTTACCACCTCTTTTTGCAGCATCGGCAGCATCGCATAGCCGCCGCCAAAAGTGAATCCGCCTATTCTCGCAAATGTGAGAAACATATCCAGCAGTTCTTTCATATCTGCCCACTCCCTTCTTAAATACTTTGTACTGTATCTGTCCAAGATGTTTCTTCATTTTATCTTGTTGTGATTACAGTATTGACCTACTCATGTATCATACCAGAATAGCATACTCATGAAAAATACCATTAGAATATAGAATATATATTAAAAAAATATATTTTATTTTCATTTTATTTCATTTTGTTATATGATGATACCAGAATTACAAAGTCAGACATTTGACGCAAACTTATTTTGAGGCAAATATCTGGCCTTAGATCCAGCCAAAAGGCATAAATAAGTAAATCCCCATCCCACCTATAACCACACTATTATATAAGGAAGGAACTCATCATGGAACTTCGTCAGCTAACCTATTTCACCACTATCGTCAACGAGGGAAACATCTCCCAAGCAGCCAAAAAACTTAGCATTTCTCAGCCACCGCTTAGTCATCAGATGAAACTTTTAGAAGCAGAACTCGGTGTCACTCTTTTTGAGCGTGGTTCAAGACGTATACGCCTTACCCCTGCTGGGAAGACCTTCTACGAGCGAGCTCTCACGATCCTTGATCTTAGCCAGACTGCACGCACAGAGCTTGTGCTACAAAAACAGGAAATTCAGGGGACACTGCGGCTTGGCATCATTTCATCGGCCGTAGAATTTACAACCGTTAATTATCTTGCACCTTTTAGAAAGACTTATCCTAAGACTGTTTTTGAAATCCATGAGTCAAACTCCTATCATCTGCTTGATCTTCTACATTCCAATCAAATAGATCTTGCTGTGATTAGAACTCCCTTTGCAAAATCAGGACTTGAAATGCAGACACTTTCTCCTGAGCCATTTCTGGCCATCGGATGTGAAAATATATGGAATGATTGTAAATGCACATATACAACCTCAAATGAACTTACCCAAAATCAGCTCAAAGCAGAATCCATACCCCTTTCCACTCTCGCCCTTTTACCACTCATACTGTACAGACGATGGCAATCTCAGATTCTTGGCTGTTTTGAGGAACAGGCACTTACACCAAATATCATATGCACTGCAGATGATGCACGTACAGCTCTTCTATGGGCATCCGAGGGACTTGGCATCGCCCTTGTTCCGGAGTCTGTCTTGTGTATGAACTCAAATTCCGCCTTAGAAAGAAAGACCATTATTCAACCTCAGATACACTCAGGCATCTGTCTTGTCAAACGTAAAGAACGAAGATTGCCACTTGTAGCAGACGCATTTTATCGCAGCTTTCATGCTGCTGACAGTTCACAACCATGAATTTTTAGGCAGATATTTCATTAATTATATATTTTTTTCAACTGGCATCTTTAGGTCAAATCATATATACTAACTGTAAGAGCAGAACCCCATTCGAGTTCTCTAATATAATTGTTAATGATAAATAACAAGAAAGGACAGAAGGTAACACACTTCTGTATGAACATAAATGAGTGAAATGATAACAAAAAGAAAACAACAAGCCATTGACACAAGAAAGCGCATTCTAACCTGTGCACTTGATCTCTTTGAGGAAAAAGGATTCGAGAATGTCACCATACAGGATATCGCGAAATCTGCACAAACCTCTGTCGGCTCCATCTATCGCTATTTTAAAAATAAAGAAGAAATTGCAGCACAGAATGCAGAACCACTTGACGATCTCTATATAAACTTTTACGAGCAGCTGACCTCACAGGCAATGTATGGAGATCTATCCGCCATGGATAAGCTTGCCCGTTTTTATATCTTCGTTCAAAAATCGGTTTCCTGTTACAATAACCTGCGAAGTCTTTATATCTACAATCTCAAAGATCTGCAGGGCGAATCGACACTTACAGATGCAAGCCGTGCTCTTTATCATATTTATCACTCCCTGTTTGAAGCCTGCCAAAAGGAAGGATCTATTAAAGAAGATATCGATGAAAACGCATTCTACGATCTTATGATTCAATCGAGTCGAGGCATGCTTGTAGACTGGCTTCTTAGGTGCCGACAGTTTGACATCGAAACCCAGGCACTAAAATGGTGGGATATAATTGTTTCATATATCAGAAATCCCCTTTAAATTTATGAAATTATTTCATAATACCGAAATGGCTTTGTATTCTCTTTCTAATTCTCATAGATAGTAAATCCAAGGTCCTTTCGGTATTTTTTTACACATTAATACCAAAAATCAAAGGATCTATTTCCAGACTATCGTTCAAACTTCTGTACATTCTGTATTCTATCTATATTGACACACATGCTATACTTTTCTACTTATTTTTCTGTCAGATTCAATGAAGTTAATATTTTGTCAGTTTAATGGTTGATTTTAGCCCGCCCTAGTGATATTCTTTAGCTGAACATGTTCAGTGAATATATTCACTTAAATTAGGATTATCGCTTGAGTAGATTTCAAACAACGAAATATCCATGCAAAACGAATATCATCAAATATAGGGGGCACGTATATATGTCTGATAAATGGATTAAAATTTTATGCGGAAAATTATACACCGGACTGGAAGCTCGTCTTCTGGAACACGCTGAAATTCTGGTTCACGGTAAATATATTGAGGAAGTCGGTCAAAACCTCCCATGTCCGGAAGGAACTGAAATTCTGGATTTAAGCCACCTAACTGTGACTCCGGGAATGATCGACGCTCATATGCATCCTGAATTCTTCAACTGGCGTGATGTATACAACGATACTATCTACAACTCTGATGGCTACCGCACTCTAGCCACCTACTGTACTGCCGAGCGTGCACTGCACGGTGGATTTACAACCATCAGGTCAATGGGATGGTTTAGGGAATCATATGAACTTGACGTTAAAAGGGCTATCAATGAGGGCTATCTTCCAGGTGCCCGCATGATCGTCGCACCACACCTTCTCGGAACTACCGGAAGTCATGCGGATATGACACAGACAGTTCGTACCAATCCAATGCTCTGCGATTTCATGGAACATCAATACACTGGAATCGGAAATGGAGCTGATTTTTTCACAGCGGCTGTTCGTCGGGAAAAAAAGCTTGGTGCCGATTTTATCAAGATCATGGCAACCGGTGGATTTGCTACACCATATGATGATCCGGATGATATTCAGTTAAATGATGCAGAATTTAAGGCAATTTTCGATACTGCTAGAGAACTAAGGATCCCCGTCACTGCACATGCATACGGACCTCGTCTCATGAAAAAACTGATGGGTTTCGGCATCACAGGAATTGAACACGGTTCACTGATGGATGAAGAGTCTGCTGAGATGTTTGAACAGACCGGAACTTATCTGGTCCCTACTTTTAGCCCATTCCACGAAACTATTTATCCGGATCCCAAAAAAATGGCACAGAAATCTCCTGAATTTCAACGCAAATTGGGAATTTATCAGGAGAGAATGCAAAAGGGCCGTGAAATCATTGTAAAAAGCCACATAAAACTTGGCTATGGAACCGATTTCGTTGCTGCTTATCAAAATTATGAAAGTGGAATGGAATTTCGCTGCATGATGGAAAGCGGCATGGATGCTTTCCGAATTTTGCAGGCTGCAACAAAGAACAACGCAGAAATCTGCGAAATTGACTCCATCACAGGCACTATCGAAAAGGGCAAATATGCTGATATCGCCGGATGGAAACGTGATCTTCTTACTGACAAGGATGCACTGCGTGACTGCTCTTTTGTCATGAAAGAAGGTACTGTTTATGAAGCGAAAAGTTATCTTAATGTAGATTAAGCATAAACCATTTTTAAATATTATAGCAAGGAGGAACTGACTATGACATTTATGGAACTAAAAACTGCCCCTCATCTGTTGATTTTTGTCGTTATTTATTTTGGTGCTATGATAGCACTCGGTGCCTGGGCATCAAAAAAAATAAAAAGCAGTGAAGATTATGCGCTCGCCGGTCGAAGCTTAGGCCCATTTGTATTAATGGGAACTCTGCTCGCAACCTCTGTCGGAAGCGGAACCATTACCGGTGGTGGCAACTCGCTAGCTTACAACTACGGCTACTGGGCCGGCATACAGTGGGTTATCCCATTCATCGTTTTTTGTATCATCTATATGTGTGTATACAAACAGATCCGAAAAAGCAACTGTTTTACAGTACCTCAGATTCTTCAGCAAAAATATGGTGCTGAAACCCGAATCTTGGGTTCTATCATCAATCTTTTTGGTATGGCAGGTATTATTGCCTCCCAGTACAAGGGATTCGGATACGTTTTAAACATCACAACCGGTATTGATTCAAAAAAATCCACATTCATCGCTACAGCAATCATCATTGTTCTCTCCGTTACAGGTGGCCTTTTCTCAGTTGCATGGACAGACGCGGTCAGTGCATTTCTGATCGTTGCCTGCTGTATCATCGGTGTACCATTTGTTCTTAAAGCCGGCGGAGGATGGGATAATATTACCGCTACTGCAGCTAGCATCGACCCGAATAAGCTTTCTTTCTTCGGCGGACGAAATATTGTCATATGGATCGGCTCCTTCTTGCCTCTTATCCTTCTTGAAACCGGTGATCAGAACTTTTATACCCGTCTGACTGCTGCCAAATCTGATAAGGCCGCCAGAAATGCAATCATCGGATGGGCTATTATGGCACTTCTTGTTATGCCATGTGTCGGCATAATCGCCTTTACAGGAAGCGTCTTATTTGGAACCAACATTGATGCAGGAATGTCTTTCCTTTCTACCACAACCATCATTCCTGTTTTCATAGGCGGCATGCTGCTTGCAGCTTCAACAGCCTTCATCATCACAACCGGTACCTCTTACCTTTTGACATGCGGTACCAGTGTTACCTATGATTTTTACAAACAATATGTAAACAAAACTCCCAGTGATTCTCAAACACTCTGGGTAAACAGAATCGGTACTGCCTTAATCGGAATCATCGCCCTGATTATTTTAAACTTTTTCCCAACTATTCTGGCTCTCCAGAACTGGTCCTACACCATGATTGGTGCCAGTATCACCCCGGCAGTTCTTGGCTCCATGTTCTCTAAAAAGGTAACCCGTCCGGCAGGATTTTTATCCATGCTGTGCGGTGCGATTGCCACTCTTACCTGGGAGATACTCGGATGCCCTGGCGGATATCAGAGTGCTCTGATCGCAGCACCTATCTCTATTCTGGTTCTCGTCATCGTATCTGCCTGCACTCAGAAGACACTTGCAGGTGAAACCGCCTAACCTGACAGACGAGACCACTCAATCAAGCTTGTCAAAAAATTATCGTATCTGAAATTTACCGTTTCACACAATCGACAACTGGTATGCATATTTAGTTCCCCCTAATATGCATACCAGTTTTTTCATTTTTACGAAAAATCACCACATTTATTTTTTCTACATCAAATATTTTTTCACAAAAATCTGGTTTTTGTCTAATATTTACAGAGTTTATTCCAAATATCTCATTTTGCAATATAGTTTTCACAAAATTATGTATTTTATCGACATATAACAATCTTTTTGGTTGACAGACAAAAAAAACGCTCTTATAATGGGCATCAATCCAAACGAACCAAATAACGACTACCAAGATAATTGCAAAGGCGCATATATATAGCTATATATGCGCTCTTGTTTTTATAAAGCAACTGAGAACCTGATGCCGCAAAGTCGGCACCATAGGTCAGTCAAAAGAGGAGGAAAAAATTATGAAGAAAAAGGTGTTATCAGCAACGGCAATGATGATGTTAGCTGCTATGGCAATGGCAGGATGTAGCTCCAGTACAGCAACCGAGACTACAGCTGCAGCAGAGGCTACTGAAGAGACTACAGCAGAGGCTTCCGATACCACAGCAGAGGCAGAAGCCACTGGCAGTGAGTCTGCTAAAGATTCCTTAAAGGGTGTAAAACTCAAATTCGGTACCACAGCATTATTCGCACCGTTTACCTATTATGACACGGACGGAACAACTCTTATCGGATTTGATATCGACATGATGAATGCTCTGAAAGATTATCTGGGATTTGAACTTGACGGAGATATTCAGGTAATGGATTATTCAGCATTAACCGCTTCCTTAGCAGAAGGAAAGGTAGATATGGGAATGGCTGCTCTTTGTGCAACCGACCAGAGAAAAGAGGTAATGAACTTCTCCAAGACTTACTATGACGCAGGTCAGGTTGTTATGGTAAATACCGAGAGCAGTCCAAAGGAAATCACAGATGTTGAGGCATTAAAGGGCGGTGATTACAAGGTAGCAGTTGAGAAAGGTACCGCTTCTCACATGTACGCATCAGCAAACTTCCCGGAGTCCTGCATCGAGGTACATGATACAATCACTACCTGTTATGAATCTCTTGAGCAGGGTAAAGTAGATGCTTGTTTACAGGATCTCGCCGGAGCTGCCTACTACGTAAAGACAACCGATGGCACAAAACTTGCTATCGCTGGTGATGATTTCAATCAGGGCCAGTCTCCATATGCTATTGCACTTTCCTTTGATTTCTGTGAAGAGAATGCAGGCATTGAAGAGGCATTTAATGAAGCAATTGATGCTCTTGAAGCAGACGGCACAATTGCAGAGCTTGAAGCAAAATGGTGTGAATAATACTTAACTTTCGGATCCCTAAGACAAACATCCTTGCAGGCTCATTTGCATAACATGTTTGACTTAAGGGATCCGTAAAATATGTAGAGATAATAAAAGATCAGGAGGGATTTGATGGATTTTAAATTTTTAACAGTACTTTTACCGATGCTTTTTCGCGGTCTGAAAGTTACCCTGATGATTGCCGGCGCCGGTATTACGCTTGGTTTTATCATCGGATGCCTTTCTGGATATGCACTTCAGTCTCACAATAAGATCGCCAAAATCATAGCCAATATATATATCTGGATTATCCGTGGTACTCCACTTATTGTACAGGCTCTTTACATATACTTCGTTATTCCGAAAATAACGGGTATTGAACTTTCAAGCAATACAGCCGGTATTATCGCAATCATGCTGAACTCTGGTGCATTTATTTCAGAGATCGTACGTGGTGCACTCGAAAGTATCGATGTAGGACAAAAGGAAGCTGGTTTTTCACTAGGACTCACATACAGCCAGACGCTGATACATATCATTATTCCGCAGGCATTCAGAACTATCTTGCCTCCGCTTTTCAACCAGTTTATCACATCCGTTAAGGATACAGCACTTTTGTCAGTAATTGTTGTAAATGAAATCACGAAGCAGATCAACAACTACACTGCTATCAGTTTCAAAGTAATTGAAGGATATACAACAGGTGCCGTTTTCTATCTGGTGCTTATTTCTATCTTAATCATCCTTCAGAAATATATTGAGAAGAAACTTCGCGGGAAGCCAAGTGATCGAATCATGAAGGCATCGTAGCAGAAAGGGGATAATCATATGATTCATATAGAACATCTTTCAAAAAAATTTGGGGAATTGGAAGTATTAAAAGATATCAATATGGATGTCAATGAGGGCGAGGTTGTTTGTATCATAGGACCGTCCGGTTCCGGAAAAAGTACATTTTTAAGATGTATCAACCAGCTTGAGGTGGCTACCAGCGGCGTTATCGAATATGAAGGCACAAACATGCTGGATCCGAAATCCGATATTCGTAAGTTCCGTGAGGAAGTCGGCATGGTATTTCAGAGTTTTAACCTGTTTCCGATGTTAAGCGTACTGGACAATATAACACTCGCACCTGTCCTTACCGGACATATGAAAAAAGCTGATGCCGAGAAACTTGGCATGGAGCTGCTTGAAAAAGTCGGACTGGCTGATAAAGCCGGTGTGAAACCTGCTACTCTCTCCGGTGGTCAGAAACAGCGTGTTGCCATCGCAAGAGCATTGGCTATGCAGCCAAAAGCACTTCTTTTCGACGAGCCGACATCGGCACTTGATCCGGAGCTTGTAGGTGAGGTTTTAAATGTCATGAAAGAGCTTGCTAAATCAGGAATGACAATGGTTATTGTCACCCACGAAATGGGCTTTGCCCGCGACGTCTCAGACAGAGTTATCTTCATGGCAGACGGATATGTTGTTGAAGAAGGCAAACCGGAACAGATTTTCACTGCACCGCAGCATAAGAGAACAAAATCGTTCCTGTCAAGACTCTTGGCAACAGCATAAACCGCACAAAACAAAGGGAGGAAATAACTATGCGACTTGAAGAACATCCAGTCCTGGAATTTGACCGGGGCGAAGAGGTCGTTTTTTATTATAATGGTCAGCCTGTGACCGGATATACACATGAAACCATAGCTGCAGCACTGCATGCAGCCGGAGTACGTACACTGGGGCACAGTCCTCATCTGCACCGTCCAAGAGGACTCTTCTGTGCTATCGGAAACTGTTCATCATGTTTTATGACAGTTGACGGTGAGCCGAACGTCCGCGTCTGTGTTACACGCGTAAAAGCGGGTATGAAAGTTGAAGAACAGCATGGAAAGGGGGCTGTATTATGATTAAAGAAACTGAAATTCTTGTTATCGGAGGCGGTCCTGCAGGTCTTTCAGCTGCCTGTGCAGCTGCTGATCTTGGTGCAAACGTACTTTTATGCGAGCGTGATTATCTTCCGGGCGGCCAGCTTGTAAAACAGACACATAAATTTTTCGGTTCTGAAAAACAATACGCTGGCGAGCGTGGTATACAGATCGGAAAATTGCTTATAGAAAAAGCCAAAAGTCATCCAAACATCGAGATTTTAACAGAAGCTACAGTACTTGGAATTTATGAAGACGGTATTGTTACTGTCTCACAGGATAACAAACACCTGAAAATCAAACCAAAAAAGATAATTCTTGCCACAGGTGCTTCTGAGAAATTCCTGGAGTTCCCTGGCAATGACCTTCCTGGCATCTACGGTGCCGGTGCAGTACAGACTCTTATGAATGTAGCTGGTGTAAAACCAGCTGAGCGAGTTTTGATGGTAGGTGCTGGAAATATCGGTCTGATCGTCTCCTATCAGCTTATGCAGGCAGGCGTTACGGTTGCAGGTATCATCGAGGCTGCACCTAAGATTGGCGGTTATCTGGTTCATGCATCAAAAATCCGTCGTGCAGGTGTTCCTATCAAAACAGGTTATACTATTAAACAGGCATACGGAACCGATTCACTTGAAGGTGTAACCATAGTACAGGTTGATTCCTCATTTAAACCTATTCCTGGAACCGAGGAGGATATTCCTTGCGATACTCTCTGTCTTGCAGTTGGTCTTGCTCCTTTGACAGAACTTTGCTGGCAGGCAGGATGTGATATGGCATTTATTCGTGAATTATCAGGTCACGTTCCGCTGACAGACGAAAACCTTGAAACCTCTGTATCCGGTGTATATGCCGCAGGCGATGTTTCCGGAATTGAAGAGGCATCCTCTGCCATGGTAGAAGGACGTCTCGCCGGATGTGCTGCTGCCGAAAGTCTGGGATACGAACCAGAAAAAGCTGCTGCAGAAAAAGAAGATGCAAAAGCAGAACTTGCCGAGCTTCGTTCCGGTCCTGCAGGTGCCAGAATTCTGGCCGGTCTGGAAAAATCCCATAAGCTTCGTTTAGAACACGAAGCACTCAAGAAAGGAGGCACAGCCGTATGTTAATTCAAACAGGAATACCCGATAAAGAAGCAATCGAGGCTGTAACACCTGATGAAGCAAGATTTATGAAAGGTGCTGTAGCTATTGCTGAGTGTTTTCAGAAAATTCCATGCAATCCATGTACAAAAGCATGTGTAAAAAAAGCAATTCATATAGAACCTGATATCAACGAAACTCCAAAGGTTGATTTTGATGTCTGTAACGGATGCGGTGCCTGCATGCTTCGCTGCCCGGGACTTGCTATTTTCGTTGTAGATAAGACTTATAGTGAAACAGAGGCAATCGTTAAGCTTCCATTTGAATTTCTCCCATTGCCGAAGAAAGGCCAGTTTGCCTTGGGACTTAACCGTTCCGGCGAGGAACTCGGCTGGTTTGAGGTAACTCAGGTTATAAGCGGTGGTGCTAAAAACAAGACAAATATTATCAGCCTGGCTGTTCCTAAGGAACTGGCTATGGAGGTTAGAGCAATAAAAGTAGGGGGATATCAAAATGGACGATAAAAACACAATCCTCTGCCGCTGTGAAGATTTGACACGCGAGGATATTTTAAACTGCATCCATGATGGTTACCGTACCATCGATGAAATAAAACGTGTAACCCGTGCAGGCATGGGACCTTGTCAGGGCCGTACCTGCCGAATGCTCATCGCACAGGAGCTTGCTGCTTATTATAAAGTTCCTCTTGAAGATGTTCTGATGCCAACCTTCCGTCCACCTGTAAAACCTATCAGTATGGGTGCTCTGGCTGACGCCTGGGAGGAAACAGTTCGGGACGGTGATGAAGGATCCTACGGAAAATATGATCCTTCTGCCCCAGAAGGAGGTCACTGAAAATGAAGAAATCATATGATGTTATCATTATCGGCGGAGGAATCATAGGCTGTTCCATCGCATTTGAGCTTGCAAAACGCGGAATTACCGACATTCTCCTTATTGAGAAGCGCTTCCTAACTTCCGGAGCAACCGGACGTTGCGGTGCCGGTATCCGTCAGCAGTGGGGTTCTGAATTAAATGCAAAAATTGCACTTGAAAGTACACATATTTTCGAGAATCTGGAAGAATATACAGGATATTCCAGAAGCTGCGGTCTGCATCAGGGCGGCTACCTTCTGGTTGCATACACAGAAAAAGAATGGGCTCAGTTCCAGGAAAATCTCAAGGTTCAGCACAAGCTCGGTATCGATTCCAGAGCTGTTGACCTGAAAGAAGCTAAGGAAATCGTACCGTATCTGAATACTGACGGCATGTTTGGTGCAACATTCTGTCAGAAAGACGGCCATGCTGATCCATTCCAGTGTACTCAGGCTTACGCACAGGGTGCTAAGAGAATGGGTGTTGAGTTCCTTACCTATACAGAAGTTACAGGACTCCAGACCAAGGCAGGACGCATTCACGCTGTTGAAACCACCAACGGAACATTCGAGGCAAGAACAGTTATCAACTGTGCAAATGTTCATGCACCTGAACTTGCTAAGATGGTAGGCGAAGATATCCCTGTCATCTCTGAACGTCATCAGGCACTGGTTACAGAGCCTGTTGCTCCTTTGATCGACTGCATGGTTATGAGTTTCCACCGTTCATACTATGTACAGCAGACACCTCACGGAAGTTTTGTAATGGGTATCGGACCTCACGAGGCACCTAGCTACAACTTCAATTCTTCCTGGCAGTTCCTCGAAAAGAACTGTGCAGTTATGTGTGAGGCTCTTCCAATTCTTAGAAAGTTAAAGGTTGTTCGCCAGTGGGCAGGTCAGTATGACTTAAGTCCTGACTGCAACCCGGTTATCGATGAGGCAGCCGAAGCAAAAGGATTTTACAGTGTATGTGGCTTCTCCGGACACGGTTTCATGGTTGCTCCGCGTATCGCTATCCTCATGGCAAATCACCTGGCAGGTCAGGAAGACACTCTGGACATCAAGATGTACAGTAAAGAGCGTTATAAGACTGGTAAGCTTCTTCTTGAGCCGGCAGTTGTATAAAGTCAAATTATATATACTCTGACATTTCAAAATGTACAGATAAAGATTCTCCCTCATATTAAAAAAAGAAGGCAGTAAACGAATTTTATTTCGTTCACTGCCCTTCTTTTTCACACAGATTTTATTATAACTAATCTAGCTTTTTTATGCTTTTCTTGTGCTATTTTTATGCTATCCTTTTATTCTCGCGTCTTGTTCTTTCGATCCAATATAATGAGTACCACTATAAGTGCCGCAAATCCAACTCCGGTTCCAATCCAGCCATTAGCTGTAAATCCAGCTGCCAGATATCCCAGGAAACAGCATACCGCTACACAGAGCACATACGGAATCTGCGTTGATACATGATTGATATGGTTGCACTGAGCACCTGCCGAAGCTAAGATAGTAGTATCTGATATCGGTGATACATGGTCACCACATACAGCACCCGCAAGAATCGATGCAGTCACTATAGTCAGACTGTTCATATTTTCAGCACCAACTACAGCAAATGCAATCGGAAGCAAAATACCAAAAGTTCCCCACGATGTACCTGTAGAAAATGCCAATCCAGCTGCGATGACAAACATCATTGCCGGCATAAGTGAACCAACCAGCGCATTGCCACCCACTACTTCTTTTACATATCCACCGATATTTAAATAATCTGCACTGCAGATTCCTGAAAGAGTCCATGCCAGACACAAAATCATAATCGCCGGAATCATCGCCTTAACACCGATTGTAAATGATTCACAGAACTCATTGAAACGTACAACCCGTCTGATCATATAAAATACAAAGATAAATACCAGTGTAAAAAATGATCCAAGTACCAAACTCAGTGCTGAATCACAGCCTGCAAATGCCTCAACAAGACCGACTCCATCAAGAATACCGCCTGTATACAACATGCCACTGATACAAAATGCAATCAGAACAATGATCGGAAGGATCAAATCAATAACTTTTCCGTTTCCGGAGATTTCCATCGCTTCTGCTTCAACCGTTGTCTCCCTGCCAGTTTTTCTTACCTGCTCTTCATACCGTTTCATGGCTGCAAAATCAAAATCACCGGCAATCAAAAAGATCATAAAGCAGATCGTAAGAAGTGCATACAGGTTGAACGGAATCGTATGAAGAAACAAGCTGAATCCGTCCACTCCACTGCCTTCCGGAAGTGAAGAACCGACCGCTGCAGCCCAGCTAGAAATAGGTGCGATAATGCAGACCGGTGCAGCCGTAGCATCGATGATATATGCTAACTTCGCACGCGTAATCTTATGCTTATCAGTAACAGGCCGCATAACCGTACCAACTGTCAGGCAGTTAAAATAGTCATCCACGAAAATGAGAACTCCAAGAAACATGGTTGCAAATAACGCGCCTCTCTTGGTATTGATCGCATGCGATGCCCATTCTCCATATGCCTTAGAAGCTCCCGATTTCGTAATCAGTGCTACTACAATACCTAAGAATGCGAGGAAGAGCAGAATATTGACATTACTGCCAATCTTCTCACCCATGATCGCAATCATCGTTTCCACCGCATGAAGCGGATTCGGACCCGTAAATAAAAACGCACCCGACATAATACCTATCAACAGTGACAGATATACCTCTTTCGTAATCAATGCAAGTGCAATGGCCACGATAGGCGGTATTAAGGAAAAAATCGTACCGCTCATAATTACCCCCTTATAAATTAACCTGAAATTAACGTACTGTACGTACATAATAAATGCCCTCGGGCACTTTGTAAAGCGTCCGAGAGCATTTTTTACCTTGTCTTTGCTTTTTATAATGCAGTATTGCTTATTCTGCCTTGTCTAGCTCCGCCATCTCTAAAGCTGTAGCCTCGTATTTAGAAAGAATGATGTTCTGAAGCATATCTCTAGTTCCCGAATTGATCGGATGAGCAATATCCCGATACTCTCCGTCTGCAGCCTTGCGGCTTGGCATGGCAATAAAAAGTCCCTTCTCCCCTTCTATAACCTTGATATCATGAACAACAAATTCATTGTCAAGTGTAACGGAAACAATAGCCTTCATCTTTCCTTCTGTTTCTATCCGACGCACTCTCACATCAGTAATCTGCATACCCTGTAATCCCCCTCAGTCTGTTCTCTAGTGTATCTTATAATGCAAATCTTTCATTCTTCTCAATGACAATCTTTATATCTTCCGGTGTACCGATATGTGTCGTATTGGCACGAATCGTATCGCGGCTTTCTACGATACAATTCTCAATAACCGTATTATCACCGATATAGACGTCATTTAAAATAACCGAATTTCGAATGATACAATTATTGCCTATATATACTTTCTTAAACAGAACTGAATTCTCTACAGTACCATTTAAAATACAGCCGCTGGATACCAGACTGTTCTTCACACTGGCACCCGGATTGTACTTAGCAGGCGGAAGATCGTCGACTTTCGAATAAATCTCCGGATAATCCTTGAAGAAATAATGTCTCACATCTGCCTTCAGAAAATCCATGTTAGTCTTATAATATGAATCAACAGATGCGATGTTGCTCCAATATGTATCAAGCTTATATGCATAAATTCGTTTGAGGTTCTTGTATCTGACTAAGATGTCAGTAACAAAATCATACCTATCTTCTGCCGCACATCTCTCCAGAAGCTCTATAAGTTGACGACGGCGAATAACATATATTCCGCAGGAAATCGTGCTGGAAGTAGCTAACATCGGTTTCTCCTCAAAATCAGTGATACGTCCGTCCTGATTTAACTTAACCAGACCAAAACGGGTCACATCCTCTTCTGCGGACATCTCTTTGCAAACTACAGTAATATCTGCCTTCTTTTCTATATGATATTCAAGAACTTTACCGTAATCAAGCTTGTAGACACAGTCACCACCAGCAATAACTACATACGGCTCGTGACTCTTCTTTAAAAATTCAATATTCTGATACAATGCATCAGCGGTACCACGATACCAGTCACTGTGCTCAGCGGTAATCGTAGGTGTAAATACGTACATGCCACCCTGCTTACGTCCAAAATCCCACCACTTGGAAGAACTTAAGTGCTCATTCAGTGAACGGGAGTTATACTGTGTCAGCACTGCCACACTCTGGATGTGCGAATTGCTCATATTGCTCAAGGCAAAATCAACACTGCGATAGCTACCTGCGATGGGCATCGCTGCGATGGCTCTCTTCTTTGACAATTCTCTCATTCTTTTGCTGTTGCCGCCAGCTAAAACAATACCTATCGCTCTCATTGTACTCCACCTGCCTTTATGATATAATCACCACTCTCCAGTGAACCTCCATGGTAATCCTCCGCTGTCGTGATACCTGAAATCGCTGTATTGCGTCCTACCTTGACTCCATCCGGTATAACGGAACGCTCTCCGATAGTTACCAAATCGAACTGATATACTTTCTTATCATATTTACTTTCGGCATACTCACCGACACCGATCTCAGAATTCTCACCAATAGTAACATCTTCTGCAACTATCGCCTTATCTACGACTGTACCGGCACCAACCGTAGTACCCTTCATGATGATAGAATCACGAATCACAGCACCTTCTCCAATCGTGACACCTGCACCGATGACAGAGTTAATGACCTCTCCGTAAACTTCGGTGCCTTCTCCGATGATACTGCGTTCTATCTTGGACTGATCCGATATAAACTGTGGGGGAATAATATCGCTCTTTGTATAGATCTTCCAGTATTCTTCATACAGGTTAAATTCAGGAATGATATCGATAAGTTCCATGTTCGCTTCCCAATAGGAACCGAGTGTACCGACATCTTTCCAGTAGCCATTGTATTCGTATGCAAAGATACGCTTTCCGGCTGAATAGCAATATGGGATAATATGCTTTCCAAAATCGCATCCCGGCTCATCAGACAGCTTGATGAGTGCCTCCTTAAGCACCTTCCAGCTGAAGATATAAATACCCATCGAAGCTAAGTTGCTGCGTGGCTTCGCCGGTTTCTCCTCAAATTCTGTGATTCGATTGTTGTCATCGGTAATAACGATACCGAAACGACTTGCCTCCTCCATCGGGACCTGCATAGCCGCGATAGTTACATCTGCATTGTTCGCCTTATGGTATTCCAGCATGACCTCATAGTCCATCTTATAGATATGATCACCTGATAAGATAAGAACATACTCCGGATTGTAGGCTTCCATGTACTCCAGATTCTGGTAAATCGCATTGGCTGTACCGGTATACCAATCACTTCCCTTGCTTCGCTCATACGGTGGAAGTACTGTCACACCTCCTACGTTTCGATCCAGATCCCACGGAATACCGATTCCAATATGTGCATTCAGCCGCAGCGGCTGATACTGGGTCAGAACGCCTACCGTGTCCACTCCAGAATTGATGCAGTTACTCAGTGGAAAATCGATAATTCGATACTTGCCTCCGAAAGAAACTGCAGGTTTTGCTACTTTTTGAGTTAAGACACCCAGACGGCTGCCCTGTCCGCCCGCCAACAGCATGGCTATCATTTCCTTTTTAATCACGATATCACCCCTCGTTGCTCACATATACTGTGTATTTTAAATGTGGTTTCATTATAGCACACTTTACCTAAATAGTGAATAAATTTTTGACAGAATTTCTTTTTATTTTGTGCATTTTCCGACATTTTTCACTTCTTTTACATAATATTTTCGTAATTGTCAAAAACGTAACATCAAATTCTCCTTCATCTACATGGAGTTTAAAGCCCCGCAGCATCGCAATTTTCCTTCAATCCCTTGAATCTACTAGAAACTTACAGTATAATTGAGCTCAAAAGGCAACCTGTGAGGTTATTGTATCCTTATAATCTCGCATGGAAAAGTCTATATTTTGTAAGTGAGGAGTTTACTGAGATGAATTTAACCACTATAAGAGAGATTTACCGTTCCAGAGAGACATACCTGGACAAAGAGGTTCAGATCGGCGGCTGGGTACGAAGTGTACGCGGTTCCAAGAATTTTGGCTTCATCGTTGTTAATGACGGAAGCTACTTCGAGACACTTCAGGTCGTTTATCATGATACTATGCCAAATTTTGCTGAGATTTCAAAGCTCAATGTTGGTGCTGCCATTATCGTAAAAGGTACTTTGGTTGCCACACCACAAGCAAAACAGCCATTTGAGATTCAGGCTGCTGAGGTAGCGGTTGAGGGGCCGTCTGCTTCAGATTATCCACTTCAGAAGAAACGCCACAGTCTCGAATATCTGCGTACCATTTCACATCTGCGCCCGAGAACCAACACGTTCCAGGCAGTATTCCGTGTACGTTCCCTGGCTGCCTATGCAATTCATCAGTATTTCCAAGATCGTGACTTCGTATACGTCCACACTCCACTGATTACCGCAAGCGACTGCGAGGGTGCCGGTGAGATGTTCCAGGTTACAACTATGGATCTTAATAATGTTCCGAAAATAGAAGACGGTACCATTGACTACACACAGGATTTCTTCGGAAAACCAACTAACTTAACCGTCAGCGGACAGTTAAACGGTGAGACCTATGCGATGGCATTCCGCAATATCTATACCTTTGGACCGACCTTCCGTGCAGAGAATTCCAACACAACCCGCCATGCGGCTGAGTTCTGGATGATTGAGCCTGAGATGGCATTTGCTGACCTTAAAGATAACATGGAAGTTGCCGAGGATATGTTAAAACATGTCATCCGTTACGTCTTAGAGCACGCACCGGAAGAGATGAATTTCTTCAACCAGTTCATTGACAAGGGACTCCTGGACCGCTTAAATCATGTATTAAATTCCGAGTTTGGACATGTAACCTACACCGAAGCAGTCCGTATCCTTGAAGAGCACAACGATGAATTCGACTACAAAGTATTCTGGGGATGTGATTTGCAGACTGAGCATGAACGCTACTTAACTGAGAAGATCTTCCAGAAACCGGTATTTGTTACAGATTATCCGAAGGAGATCAAGGCATTCTACATGAAGATGAATGAAGACGGCAAAACCGTCGCAGCTATGGACTGCCTGGTACCTGGTATCGGTGAGATCATCGGCGGCAGCCAGCGTGAGGACAGTTTAGAGAAATTAGAGGCACGTATGGACGAGCTTGGACTTAGGAAAGAAGACTATGGCTTCTATCTTGATCTTCGTAAATACGGCTCCGCTAGACACTCAGGATTTGGTCTCGGATTTGAGCGCTGCGTGATGTACTTAACAGGCATCTCCAATATCCGTGACGTCATCCCATTCCCGAGAACCGTAAACAACTGCGAACTGTAAACCATTTTAATTTCCGACTATGAAGGGAGGAGCAAATGTGAAATTTATCCATACCGGAGACATACACTGGGGTATGTCTCCCGACAGCGATAAGCCATGGAGCAGTGAACGCAGCCGCGATATACGCGATACATTTGCTGCGATCGTAAACAAGGCAAAGGAACTTCACGTGGACTGTCTCTTTATAGCCGGAGATCTGTTTCATCGTCAGCCGTTGCAGCGTGATCTAAAAGAGGTCAATTATCTCTTTTCCACGATCCCACAGGTAAGAGTCGTCATAATTGCTGGAAATCATGACCGAATCCGCAAAAATTCAGCTGTTCTTGGTTTTTCCTGGGCTTCAAATGTGACTTTTCTGGGCAACGAGGACTTTTCTTCCGTATACTATGAGGACATAAACACTGTAGTTACAGGATTTTCTTACTATACTGCCGAGATTACAGAACCTCTCCTTGATTCTGTCACTGCACCGAATGACAGGAAAATTCACATTCTCCTAGGACATGGCGGTGACGCAAAACATGTGCCTTTTGACCGTTCTGCACTGGCATCGTCCGGGTTTTCCTATATTGCCCTGGGACATATTCACAAGCCTGAAGTCCTTCTAGACAAAAGAATAGCCTTCTGTGGTTCACCTGAACCACTTGACAAGACAGAGACAGGACAGCACGGTATATTTTACGGAGAGATCGATCCTCAAAGCCGCAGTGTTACCGAACTTAGCTTTATTCCTATGGCAAGGCTGCGCTATATTCCACTCATAGTCAGAGTCACACCAGATACTACCAACACCGAGCTGTATCAGAAAATTTCTCACGAGATTGAACAACGCGGCAATGACAATATTTTCCGTTTTAAACTGCAGGGCATGCGGGATCCTGACATTTCATTTGATCTCGATGCACTGAAACTGCGTTTTCGAATCGCAGACATCATTGATGAGACGGAGCCACAGTATGATTTTACCGCTCTCTTTGCCGAACACCCAAGTGATATGATCGGTTTTTATATAAGGGCACTTGACAAACCAGACATGAGTCCTGTAGAGAAGAAAGCATTATTTTATGGCATTCATGCCCTGCTTCTTACCACCGATGAAAGGAGTTAGCTCACATGCGTTTTCTTGATCTTTATATAAGCGGATTTGGAAAGTTTCATGATACAGCTGTCTCTTTTAAAGACGGATTAAACGTCGTTTACGGCAAAAATGAAGCAGGCAAATCTACGATTCATACCTTTATCCGCGGTATGCTCTTTGGCATCGAACGCCAGCGAGGACGAGCCGCCAAGAATGACCTTTACAGCAAATATGAACCCTGGGAAAACAGTGCAGTATATGAAGGCCAGCTAAGACTTGAATCTGACGATACTATTTATCGAATTGAGCGTTCATTCCAGAAAAACAAGAAAGAATTCACAGTTGTCAACGAAACAATCGGCAAAGAAGAGCCTGATGGACGAGCTGTGTTGCAGGAAATCTTAGGCGGAATGAGCGAGACAACCTACAATAACACCATCAGCATCAGCCAGCTTAAGAGTGCTACAGACGAGGGCATGGTCACTGAGCTTAAAAATCATATTGCCAATATGAATACATCCGGCAATATGGCTCTGAACATCACCAAGGCGACAACGTATCTTAAAAATCAACGCAAACGTTTCGAATCCCAACTCAATCCCGAGGCGTCTGTCAATTATACCTCACTTTTAAGCGAGATAAGTGCACTGGAACGTGAACTTTCATCTTCTAAATATGAAAATCAGCTGCAGGAATATTCAAAGCTTCGCGACAACGTTATGAGCGAACTTGAACAGCAGAAGGCTAAAAAAGATGGTTTAAGTGAGCGTCTTCAAAAAAGCCGTCAGGTTTTAGATGAATTTTCCTTCACAAACGAGGAATCTATTGAAAACTATAGACATCAGGCCAACAGTCTCTTCGATGACTATCAGCGTGCAAGAAAAGCTGCATCAGGAAAGGCATCGAGATTTTTCCAGATACTCGCATTTATTATCACGATAATATCTGCCATATGTGCAGCATACTGTGGATACCAGATTGCATTTCCACTATCAGCTGCCTGGCCCGTAGCACTTCCGGCCAACTTACTTTGTGCCATTTTGGGCGGTGCAGCCCTTGTATTTCTTATCATTGCAATCTGTATAACCCGTCACAGATGCAGTCAAAGAAAAAAAGCCGATGAATCAGCTTCTGAATTGTCAGAGATTTTGAAACGCCACATTGAACAGACTGATATTACAGAAGAAAATATGGATCTTCTGTCAAAACGTCTTGATCGCTTCATCACACTCTGTCAGGCCGTAGCGAACTCTGAGAGCTCTCTTGCTAAACAATCTGAGCAGATCTCAGCCCTTATGGCTAAACAAAACGACTGCAGTCTAGTCATAGAAGAACAGCAGCACATACAGTGGGAACTTGAAAAGAAGCTTGAACACCTCTCCACCTGCAAGGATCGTGCGACAGCACTCAAGCATATTTTAAAAGAAAATGAAAGGATTCGTCAGGAAATCGCCTCTCTGGATCTGGCCATAGATACTTTAAAAGAACTTTCCATGACCATACGCGATTCCTTTGGATTGTATCTTAATAAAACCGCTTCAGACCTGATTTCCGGCATCACCGGAGGCATATATTCCAGTATCAGCATAGATGAGAATTTGAACGCATACCTTAATACACGCAGAAAGCTGATTCCGCTTGAACAGGTCAGCAGCGGCACTGCCGATCAGATCTATCTGGCACTGCGGCTTGCAGCCGCCCACTTTATTCAGGGTGGTGAGGACAGACTTCCTCTGATTTTTGATGACAGCTTCGTCCTCTATGACGATGAACGTCTAAGAGCAGTTTTAAAATGGCTCCCTACAGCCTATTCCGGGCAGATTCTTGTATTTACCTGTCATGAGAGGGAGATGCGGGTGCTGAAGGAAGAAGGGGTGGCCGTGCATGAGGTGCGGCTGTAAAAGGTTGATTTTTATTAAAAATCATGATATGATCACAAATACAAAAGGGAAAGCCAGAAACACTGGCCTACCCTGTTAGCAGCTTTTTCAGCCGTTCACTAGTGCGAGTAGTGGACGGCTATTTTCTATCCTTATAAATCTCATAAACGAGACTCACAAGGCCTACCAATAAGATACCTATCTACCGTCTTTTCTGTGCTCTGACTTTCCGTATTGTTTGATATAACATATTTTATTTATTTCTGCAATTTACATTGTTGCATTTCTTGTCTTGATCAATCCCGAATTCCCGCTCTATACTTCGTAAGCAGCTTATTTATACGCTTAGTCGGATTAAGGAGTTCACTTAAAGATGCATCGTGGTTGAGATTATCAATGATGAGTGCAATATATTTACTCATATCTACACTGATATAATATGGTCTGGAGAGAAGTTCAGGTGTCTGATAAACCAGATTTGTTGTAAGTACACGGTCGATCAGTCCATTCTCATAATATTCATCAAATTTCTGCAGTCCATTTGTAAAGAGACCAAATGTCGCACATACAAATACTTTTCTCGCTTTACGGCTCTTCAATTCTTTGGCTACGTCAAGCATGCTCTCGCCTGATGAGATCATATCATCGATGATCAGAACGTCCTTGCCCTCTACACTGGTGCCTAAGAATTCATGGGCAACAATAGGATTGCGTCCATTTACAATTCTGGTATAATCACGACGCTTGTAGAACATACCCATATCAAGTCCCAGTACATTGGAGAAGAATACTGCACGTGACATACCACCCTCATCAGGGCTGATAACCATCATATGATCACTATCGATATCAAGCTCTTTCTCATTTTTCAGCAAATACTTGATAAACTGATAAATCGGCTGAACTGTCTCAAACCCCTTTAACGGAATCGCGTTCTGAACACGTGGATCATGAGCATCGAAGGTAATGATATTCTCAACTCCCATATCAACCAGCTCTTCCAGTGTCAGTGCACAGTCCAGTGACTCACGTCCGGAACGCTTATGCTGTCTGCTCTCATAAAGAAAAGGCATGATGACATTGATACGGCGTGCTTTTCCTCCTGCTGCCGCTATGACACGCTTTAAATCCTGATAATGGTCATCCGGTGACATGTGATTTACCATTCCGCAGAGAGAATATGTCTGGCTGTAATTGCAGACATCCACGATAAGATACAGATCATCGCCTCGCACTGATTCCTTGATCTCGCCCTTGGCCTCACCAGATCCAAATCTTGGTGTACTGGCACCGACAATATAAGACTCTTTCTGGTAACCAGAGAATGCGATCGATGTCTTGTGTTCGCTTTCACGCTCTCTTCTCCAGTCTACCAGGTATTTGTCTACCTTGCTTACCAGATCTTCGCATCCCTTAAGTGGAATCAGTCCCAAAGGACCAACCGGTATCGTCTCAATGATTTTCTCTTCGTACAGCATTTTCCTTTTTCCTCCAGCTTATCTGCTATATGTTAATGTGCCTCTATAACCTATTATGCTTATATGCCTTAAAATCAGGCAATTCTCTGACTTTACTTTTATATCATCATGCCACATATAAGTCAACCCGTATAATTACTAGTAATTTCCCAATTTTTTCCTAATTCGTATATCCTCTCCGTAAAGCGGTATAACCTGATACTGACTAACGATACGGGACATAACTCGATCTGTAAATTCGTCACGCATCTCATTTACAGGAAGGTTTGTTGAGATAATCGTCCCTTTCTTGCGGTTCAGACGCTCATTTACAACGTAAAACAACTGTGATGTCGTAAATGTATTCACAAGCTCTGTTCCAAGGTCATCTATAATGAGCAGGTCGCATTCCATCAGATACTGTGAACGGTCGTGATCCTCATCATTTGTATCATATGAAAAGCGATCTTTAGAAAATATCTCATACATCTCAACTGCCGGCAGATATACGACGCTAAAACATCTCTCTATAAGTTCCTTAGCAATACAGTTGCTCAAAAATGTCTTTCCAAGTCCGGTCTTACCGGTAAACAGGATATTTCCCTTCTCCTCATCAAAATCTTCAATATACTGATGACAAATCCTGACTACCTGCTCCATATATGCACGGGCTGTCTTACCGCTCCTTGGATCAACTTTAGTATCGTCAAAATAATCATATGAAAAATGAGAAAAATTCTCGCGTTCCAAAATTTCCCTTATATTGGATTGTGTATACAGAAGGTCGATTTCACGCTGTCTGAAACAATGGCATTTTTTCCCATCTATGTATCCGGTATCGTGGCAATCAGGACAGTCGTATCGCATCTGCATATAATCCGATGAATATCCGTAAGCACTCATCAGGACCTGACGCTGTTCTTTCAAATCTTCAATCTGTTCACGAAGACGTTTGACCGCATTCTCATCACCTGCAAGAAGCTCTCTTGCACTCTTGACAGCCGCTGAAGCAATCGCATCATTCATCTCACGCACAGCCGGTATTTTATCATATACCTCCTGTATTCTTGCATCAAGCTCATGCTTTTTATGTAGCTGTGTCCGATTATAGACACGCATGATCGATTCATACTGTGAATTACTTAGTGCCATCCTCTCCTCCTGTCTTCTGAACTCCACTTATCATACTCCAAACCATCTTATCATAATCATATCCATGTTCTTCCAGATTGTGAAAACGGTTTGAAGAACGGGTACTAGTACGACGATTAGTACTGTTTGCTGTTCCCTGTTGCGACCTAGCTGAAGCGCTTGATGAGCCAGCCCCTGACTCCTGCTGTTTTTTCATCTCCCCTGCTTCTTTTCTCTTTTTATCAAGTTCCGCCACATCACGAAAACTCTTCACTCCGGAATCCTTCCAGTCTCTAAGTATACGGTCTGCATAATCAAATGACGGCTTATGTATCTGTCTTATCGTACGACTGCACGCCTCCGCAACCAACTCTCTCGTAAAACCATAATCCCAAAACCATTTTTCGATAAATTTACTCTCTATCTCAGCTGGACTTCGATCTGAAAGCCCCATGGCCTTCATGACAGCGAACGCTCCCTTAGTATAGCCCCTGCTGCTTGCTCTGGCCTGTTCCACATCCTTTATGCCGCGCTTATGCCAATCCAGGGCAACTTTTTCCATATAACGAAGACTGGTATGATGATTTTGTACGCAATATTCGATCAAATACTCTAAAAGTTCCCCAGAAAGTCCCAGATTGGAATAGAGATTTCCAAGGATCTGACAATCTGTAGGCGTAAGCAGTTTATTCAAATATTTCTGTGCAATATAAATCAGCTGTTTAAATGCTTCATCCGAAGTAAGTCTTGACATATCGCAGTCAGTTGATTTGAATGTAGCATCCGTATTTTTTGCACTTGTAGCATTTGTATTGTTTGTACCGGCCTCACTATCTAATCTCGCGTACAGATTTCTTTCATTCTCAACACTTTGCTTGCTATTTTCCGTCACATAAGCCGCCTCAGTCTCAAGCACTCCAGCCTTCTGCCAATATGCCAGTGCACGCTGCACATCCGCCTCAGTATGATTAAGTCCATCTGCTATCTGCCCTATCGATACGTCTTCATTCTGATGTCTAAGCAGATACATATACACCTTTACATATTCACCATTAGCTGTAGCCATATATTTATCTATAAATTCGTTTGAAACCTGCGTCGAACCAACTGTCAGTCGATTTTTAAGTCCTATACCCATTTTCTAACTCTCTTCCCATAAAGATATGTAATCATTCCGTACATCTATTTCTACATATAATAACATACCTTTTTTCAAAAGAAAATAGCGGTATCAACCTTCGATTGGCACCACTGTTTTCCACTGTTTTGACTGTGGATATTGTGGATAATGTGGATAATGCTTGCTCTTTTACGCGAAAATCACCATTTTATCAACTAAAATCATTCTTTTGCCTTTATTTTTATGCACAGACATTTCCACAATCTGGACATAAAAAATCCACATAGTTTATTTACATAATATGTTGAAAACTATGTGGATAATGTGGATAACTATTTAGAAAGGAGGTTTTCTCCTACATTTACAATGTCTCCGGCACCCATAGTTATCAACAGGTCCCCCTGTGTACAATGTTCTGAAACAAATTTTTCTATCTCATCAAATGTCGGCAGATACCAGGCTTCTTTTCCTTTTTTCTTAAGAATATTCACGATATCTTCCGAACTCACGCCAAGTGTATCTGTCTCACGTGCTGCATAAATATCGGCCAAAATAACCTTATCTGCCAGCGAGAGAGCTTCTGCAAACTGAGGCAGGAATGCCTTAGTTCTTGTGTAGGTATGCGGCTGAAAAACGCACCACAGCGTTTTATGAGGGTAATTCTTCGCAGTCCTAAGAGTTGCCTCTATTTCCTGTGGATGATGTGCATAATCATCAATGATCGTAAATCCGTTTACCTCGCCCTTCTTCTCAAATCTGCGATTGGTTCCTGTAAAATGTAAAAGTCCCGCACGAATTGCCTCCATAGATATGCCATTCTCCACAGACACGGCAATTGCTGCTAAGGCGTTGTACACATTGTGCTCACCAGCCACGCCAAGCGTCAGACGTTCTTTCTTCTCGCCTCCGATATAGAGATCAAATGACGGATGTGCATAAGCGTCATATTTGATGTCGCCTGCACTGTAATCATTGTCAAGACTGTGACCGAAGGTAATCACCTTGCCATCTACTGCCCCTGTGATTTCCTTATAATTTTCAATATCTCCATTTATAACCACTGAACCCTGCTTCGGCACACGTTCTGCAAATAATTTGAATGAATGGCGAATATCCGCCAGATCCTTAAAGAAATCCAGATGATCCTCTTCTATATTAAGTATAACCGCCATAGTCGGATAAAATGACAGAAAACTATTGGTGTACTCGCACGCTTCTGTCACAAAGAACTCCGGTCCTCCGACTCTTATATTGCCTCCTATCGCCGGAAGGATTCCTCCTACGGAAATTGTCGGATCATTTTTCGCCTGTAAGAAAATCTCTGTTACCATCGATGTAGTGGTCGTCTTTCCATGTGTTCCTGCAATTGCGATCGCATTTTTATAATTCCGCATCATTTCGCCAAGAAGATCTGCCCTTGTAAGCATCGGAATTCCACGTCTTACTACCTCCTGAAACTCAGGATTATCAGGATGAATGGCCGCCGTATAGACTACCACATCGATGCCATCCTGGATATTTTCAGCTTTCTGACCGATATATATCTTCGCACCGCGTGCCTCAAGGTTGTCAGTCAACTCTGAACCGTGTGCATCAGATCCGGACACTCTGAATCCCTCGTCCATCAAAATCTCTGCCAATCCACTCATACTGATACCGCCAATTCCTATAAAATGTACGGCCTCCGGTTTGTTAAAATCAATCTGATATACATTCTCACTCATATATGTAAATTCCTTCCACTTGTTAGCGTTATTTTCAACTACAATTTAACTTCTTTTGTCCTAAAATGTCAATATTATATAAAAAAGTACACTGCAATTACATTGATATAGTAACTACAGTGTACTTCTTTTTATAATATTAGCGTCCTGCTGCCATGCACTTTCCAAAAAGCATGTTTTTGTGACGATCAAGTGCAGCCAGAAGAATACTTCCCAGCACTCCAATTGCCAATACTTCACCGATGCCAACAGTAAGCATCATAAATGGAATCATATCCTCTGAACCATATGCAAATTTAAGCACCCACGGAACAATGATTGTGTTGGCCATAATCGGCGGAAGGCACACCAAAATCTTGCTTTTTCTAAGGTAATAAGAGCCAACAGCACCGATCAGTGTTGCAATACTTCCAAATACAATATCCATAGCTGCAGCACCGCATAGAAGGTTAGACAAAAAGCATCCAACAAAAAGACCAGGAATAGCTGCCGGTGTAAAGAATGGCAGTACGCACAGTGCCTCTGATATACGGAACTGCACCGCACCGAAACTAATCGGCTGAAATGCCATGGTAAGTGCTACGTAGATAGCTGCGATAGCCGCACCATACGCCAGGAAATACGTGTTTTTCAAGTTGTTTTCTTTCATATTCAGTTTTCTCCTCTAGTTTTGTTTTACGAGTGGAAGGTCACGAACACTCGATTCATTTTACGCCGGGAATCGGCGAAAGCCTTATAAGACCTTGTTTTTCAGGCTTTGCAACGGGCAAAAGTATAGCATAGGTACGGAAGAAATGCAAGGGGAAACTTTTTACCCGCTGATGTCTTAACAAGCTGTGCGAATTCATCGGAGCTATCAACGTCATGTAACTTAGCTAAATACGCATTCTGCTTGATTTATATTTATGATAGGCATAAAATAACGTATGAAAATTGGAACGTTTATTGACAAAACGACGTTTTGTTGTTTTATGAAGGATTAATGAAAAATGAATATCGATGAAACGGAGAAACCTATATGGCAAAGGTTGATGATGTACGATTAGGCTTCGAAACAGCATATATTGATGGTTCTGTTGTTTCAAGCAATGCGTATAGACCACAATTTATATCAAACAATCATAAAGAAGGAAGAAAAGTCTTCTCATCCATTGAAGATGAGCTTTTTGCATGCGAGAGTTTCCAGATAAGCGTGGCATTTATTACAATGAGCGGAATTACACCTCTCCTTCAAGCCCTGAAAGAACTTGAAAAACGAAATGTTAAAGGTAAGATTCTCACAACTAATTATTTGAATTTCAGTGAACCAAGAGCCTTGAAAAAGCTTAACGAACTTTCTAACATAACAATCAAAATGTATGATGTAGAAGCTGCTAATGAAGGATTTCACACAAAAGGATATATTTTAGCGAAAATCGGATACCGAAAAACGATCTAGTTCATTATCGGTAAAGTTATTTGTCATGATTATTTCGTTAGTCTTGCTTTGTCCCCATGCGGAGCTTTTTTACTCCATAAAATGCACTTTT
>CAVKOQ010000017.1:0-30422 GCA_963657995.1 bacterium | reverse complement strand
TTCTCGCGCCTGCGGCGGTCGCTTGCGACATCTACATTGTACGCCGCAGTGTGCACCCACGCGGAGCGTTTTTGTTTCATAGGACGCACTTTCCTATGAAACAAAAAAAGATACATCAACATTCTGATGTATCCTTAAAATGAGGCATCGGGGATTCGAACCCCGGACAACTTGATTAAAAGTCAAGTGCTCTACCGACTGAGCTAATACCCCATATTAAACTGGGCTAGTTGGATTCGGACCAACGAATGCAGGAGTCAAAGTCCTGTGCCTTACCGCTTGGCGATAGCCCATCAGCAAAATACTCCTTTTAAAAAGGAAGGTGGATATAGGGATTCGAACCCTAGGCCTCCAGAGCCACAATCTGGCGCGCTAACCAACTGCGCTATATCCACCATAAGAATCTGTATGAAACAGATTCGACGAGCCTGAAGGGATTCGAACCCCCGACCCACGGCTTAGAAGGCCGTTGCTCTATCCAGCTGAGCTACAGACTCATATTCATTTTGCGATTCCGACCGTGATGCGCGGCACTGTAACCATTCCCGCACCTGACCTTTCTGCCAGCTGCTCGGCCGTCTCATCGACAGCAAACATAGTATATAACATACTCCAGAGATTGTCAACAGAAAAATTCATATTTTTTAAAAAAATTTCAAAAATTCACATTAATGATTTTTCTGCTTGATGATTCCATGATATCAGCGTTATAAGAACGGTAATCCGCTGCTTATCTTTTCCTGACGAATTACCGTTCTTATACTTTCCTGATTACAGGAAATACTCAGCTTCGCTTCTGCGGCTATAGTTTTGTTCAAGCATAGCAACATGGGAAAGAAATGCTTCATTGTCGAAGTATTTTGCACCAGCAGGACAGTTCTTTATACACGCCTGACACTTTATACAGATGCCTGTGCATGTATAAGGTGCATCTTTAGGAATAGATCCCATCGGACAAACTGACGCACAAAAACCGCATCCGGTACATTTATCCTGATCTGTCACAGGTTTTGCCTTCAAAAAGACAGCTGGCTTGCCATCAGTTCCAAGCGGTGTGTAATAATGGTCAACCGGATCGTCTCCACGCACCGAAATTGGTGCTGGGAATTCAACAAGAGAAGCTGCTTTTTCAGCTACTTTTACGCCAAAATCATGAATCTTTGAAAGGTCGTCTGCATCAGGTCGTCCGGTTGCAAGTTTGCTGCTGAATACGTGTTCTGTAGGGACACCTGCACCAGCGATAGTATGAAAACCATGCAGCTCCAACTCATTTCTAAGTTCTATGAGTCCATTGTCAAAGTTCCTGTTTCCAAATACCGCGATAGGAACAGCAAGTGCACCGTTTCCCTCAAAATGCGTCTGAACAAATGGAAGCATCTTATTTGGAATGCGTCCAGCATATACCGGTGTACCGATAACCAGCAAATCACCCTCGCCATATGTATGAACAGCTTCACGGCTTTCAGGTAATGTGAAATCATAAAAATCTGCAGATACGCCTAGCGTATCTGCAATAGCCCCAGCCAATGTTGTAACTACTTTTTTAGTATTACCCGTGGGACTAAAAAAAACTGCATGTACATGATTAATCTTCATAGAAACACCCTCTCCATATATAATATCTGTGTATAGTAGTTAGTATAAGGTTTAACATAAATTTTGTCAAAATTATTTACAGTGCCATCAGATCTTAATTGCCCCAAATCTGAATGAATACAGATATTTTTCGATTACCTTTTTTTCTGTTATCTGTTCAAGTGCCCTTGTGTAATAATCAATCTGGGTCTTATAACGCTTAATCAGAATTTCAGGATTATCCACATGGTCAGTCTTGTAATCCACCAAAATAAGCTTATCATCCTCTTCAAAATATGCATCTATGATACCCTGAATGAGAACCCTCTCATCTGAATTCCAGTCTCCCATCTCTCTGGCAGGAATTCCCAAGACAAACTGTTTTTCTCTGTACAGTTTGCCGTTTGCGGCAGCTTTCTTCATCCTTTTTCCGAGTTCACTGTCCAATAATCTCTTAAGATCATATCCCTTCACAACCGCTGCCGCATCGGCATCCATGCGACCTTCTTTTGCCAGTTTTTCAGGAAAATCATAAATTTCATCCTTAGACATATCCCTATCAAACGACAGCAATTCGAGCACACGATGATATGCAGTACCGGCGGCCGCACCACCTTTTTCTTCCTTCTCCTTCTCCATAAATACCGGAATTGTAGGAAGGAATGCTGTTTCCTCATCCTCTTTCTCAAAATCTTTTTTCTTTAACTCCGATACAGACATTTTTGTGTTCAGGCGAAGATCATCCATGTGCGGATATTTATAATTATAGGAAGCATTTATAATTGCATCTATTTTCTTAATACTTTCAACTCTATCTGCAATTTTATCTTCATCTTCTTCAGGCAAATCCTCCCTTTTCACGAACATTTCATCAGTACTTGCCTCAACCAGCCACTTAAACCACTCTCTTGACAAATTCTTATGTATCTGCGTTCCTATCTCCCTGTCAAGCTGATCTGAAAATGTCTCCATATGATACTCAATCCACGGATTTTTTTCCGGAATACTCATAAGTATCCAGTCAAGGTACGAGGACGCAAGTGTCAGTATTGTATAGGGAATCTCTCCATTAGAAGCAGCTATACCGCTCCATTTTGCTATGCGATCCTCCATTTTCTTCGATGCAGCAGTAAGAATCAGTTTTTCTTTTGCTCTGGTAAGTGCCACATATAAAACTCTCAGTTCCTCGCCCAGTGACTCAAGATCCATACTTCGCTTCATCACATTTTTTTTAAGTGTGGGGCCCTTGATGCGTTTTTCACTGTCAAGGTAATCAGATCCGATTCCCAAATCAGCATCGATAAGAAGCTTACCTCTCGTGTCCTGCTTGTTGAAATTTTTCCCCATTCCTGACACGAAAACAATTGGAAATTCAAGTCCCTTACTCTTGTGAATACTCATGATGCGAACAGCCGTCCCCTCAGAGCCTGCCACAGATGCCTCGCCAAAATCGGTATTATATTTTTTCAGTTTTTCGATATATCTGATAAAATGAAACACTCCTCTATAGCTTGTCGCCTCATATGCCGCAGCTTTTTCAACCAGCATATCCAGATTAGCACGTCTTCCCACTCCGCCAGGGAGTGCCGACACATAATTGTAATATCCGGTTTTGTCATAAATCCTATAGAGAAGTTCATGCATAGAAAGATATATCGATTCTTTTCGCAGTGAATCTATGAGATTGAAAAGTTTTCTAAGTTTTTCACATAGTTCACTCTTTTTATTCATTTGTGCTTTCTCTATCACATCATCGGATGTAACATTCTCATCCACTGCATCCTCAACCGTAACATTTTCACCGTTCACATTCTCAGCTGCCGAATTGTCAACTTCAGCATCTTCTCCCATATATTCCATAACGGCCTTATAAAGCCATGCATCCCTTGATCTGTCTGTCCCCGCCTTGTGCTGTGCCACTATCCAGGCGAGTTCTTCATCAGTAATACCGCCAAAAGGTGCTTTAAGAACAGCTGCCAGCGGTATATCCTGCATCGGATTATCAATAACAGCCAAGAGATTCAGCATAGTTTCGACTTCCAGCGTATTAAAATATCCCGTCCGTGATTCGGCCACTGCCGGAATACCCTGAGTGGCAAGCACCTCTATAAACTCCTCTGCCCAGCCGCCGACACTTCTAAGCAAAATCACAATATCACCGTACCCTGCCGTACGATAGGCACCTGACTCCTTATCCCAGACTTTTACACCTGATTCCTTATCAGTCATCTCTCTGATCTTACCGGCAATCATACGGGCTTCCAGCTCTCTTGATGTAAAATCAACTGCCTCCTCATCAAGTTCTGCATCGTCACTGTCATTTTCAGAGCTATGAACACCACCTTCCTTTTGCGTCTGTGCAGATATATCTACGAGTAAAAGTTCTGTCTTCAGCTCATCAAGACCTTCTCTCTCTTCAAACACAGCACCCGGATGCAGTGCCACATCTTCCATATAGGCTATATTTCCCAGTTTTTTAGTCATAATCCGATAAAATACCCTATTTATCGACTCAAGGACATGATCCCTGCTTCTGAAGTTTTGATGAAGCTCTATCTTTTGATGCGAACTCTCACCGGATGTATAAGTTCCGTATTTTTCCAGAAACAGTTCCGGTCTTGCAAGGCGGAATTTGTATATGCTCTGCTTTACATCTCCCACCATAAATACGTTCGGATGTCCAAATCTTTCCCCACTTATACACTGTATAAGTGTCTCCTGCACCAGATTGCTGTCCTGATACTCGTCTACCAGTATTTCATCGTACTGTGCGGCCAGCTCATCCGCCACTATTCCCGGCAAATGCTTTGCAATGTGCACCTTTATCGGCTCTTCATCCGAAACTTTTTCTTCCTTTTCGGTCAGTATTTGAAGTGCAAAATGTTCCAGATCATTGAAATCTACTATGTTTTTCTCTTTCTTTTTAAGGAGAAAACGTCTTCCAAACTCCTCGGCAAGTTCCAACAGCTCTAAAATATTATCTTTTCCTGCCTCCATATCATCAAGTATCTGTTCGTAGGATGCAAACACATACTCAGATTTCAACTTCTCAACTGCCTTCTTAACCCTGCTTCGTGTATCGGAAACCAATGACTTTTTCTCAGGATCTACCTCACCATTTTTATTTCGTATGGCTGCCAGTCTTGAAAATGAGAATTTTCCCAACACTTCCGATATGGATTTGTATGAATCCGTGCACGAAAGGACCTCTCTTACATGCCGCAAATCCTCTTCTATCATAGGCATATACGGCAGTGGTCCTCCCATTTCCTGACAAATCTCAAGTGCCTCAGATAGCCCTGCTTCCCATTCTGATGCCTGAAGTTTTATATCATGAATTAAAAACTGCATCCACTCTATCTTATCAAGTTCTCCTTGTTCAGTCAGCATCAGTTCATTTCTGCACCTCTCATACCACTCATCAGGCCATGGATTACTCTGGGCAAAATTGTAAACTTGCATCACATAGTCAGATATTCCGCCATCTGCCTTTCCCGTTGCATAGGCATCCACAAATTTCTCGTATTTTTCGCCGCCATCGCGGTAATAATCCTCTAAAAGTTCATCCATAACATCACCGCGCATAAGTAGCATCTCGCCCTCATCACCGACACGAAATCCGGGATCTATATCAAGCCTGTCAAAATGTTCTCTTATAACATATAGACAAAAGCTGTCGATCGTCGTTATCTGGGCAAACTGAACAAGAACTGCCTGTTTTCTTAGATGTTCATTCTCAGGCTCTGACTCAAGCCTCTTCTCAATAGCCGCCTGGATTCTCTCTCTCATCTCAGACGCTGCTGCCCTGGTAAATGTCATGACCAAAAGCCTGTCTATATCCCTTGGATTTTCACCTTCAGTGATCATCTGAATGATTCTTTCGACAAGCACCGCAGTCTTACCACTTCCTGCAGCCGCCGATACCAGAAGACTTTTATTTCTTTCTTCAATTACCTGCTTTTGTTCACTGGTCCAATTTACTGCCATCATCTACCCTCTCTTCTTCGGCTTTTTCCATCTTATCCCAGATTTCTTCCGGTGAAATCTTGTCAAATCGGCGGAACTGATAACCATCAGTCTTTAGGTCAAAACCGCACATACCATGGTAAGGGCAATAATCGCATGCCGTTTTTTTACCGTTTTTGTACGGTGACACAGCGATATTTCCGTCAAGAATCTCCCGTCCCATATGCCTCATTTTGCGGTTTACATGATCTCCCAGCACTCTGAATCTTTCTTCTCCTGCTGTCTGTGAACGTCTTTCGGCTATCTCATCATTTTTTTTTGCAACCGGCACTACATCCGAATCAACAGTTTTCTCTTCACCAAGCCGCCTGTCAAGGTGTGAAAGTACTTCTCTGTCTCCATTTACGAGACCATTCATCCTAAGAGCCTTCAAAATGTCGGCATTCGTCTCTTCCTCTGATGTGACAGGTTTTCTATCAACCATCGGATCTTCAATATGATAATAGAAAAGTCCAGCTGGCACTACTGTTTTGTCCGGATGTTCTCTTCCTACTTTTTCAAGTGCCGCATCCATATAAACCACAAGTTGCAATTGCAAACCATTATATATGTCTACAAGATCAAATTTCTTCTTTCCGGTCTTATAGTCAATGATTTTTAAATAAAGTCTATCTCCGTCTTCACATAGATCAATTCTGTCTATACGCCCCCGTAAGCTTATTTCTTCATCCTCAGAAAGTTTTATATTCATCGCTTTAAGCTTGTCAATCGGTGAAAAACTCACCTCAAATCCGCTTGGTTCAAAATCTCCTCTTTTAAGCTGTTCGGTAAGTGCCCAGATAGTGCGATCTGTGATTCTGAGCACCTTTTTCTCAAGATATTTATTTCTGTGAGAACTTTCTATAATTGAGTTATTATACTCTTGTGTGACTGTCTTAACGCACTCCAATACCATATTGCTGCGTTCTTCATCTGAAATTTCCGAAAATGATCTATTTTCCTCTTTCATACGGGTGAAATATGTATCTATCGCAGCATGAAAGAGATTTCCTATATCTGCCGGAGCTATCTCATATCTCTGCCGCTCTGACAATTCCAGGCCATAGGAAAGGAAATGTGCATATGCACAGGATGCATAGAGTTCCATTCTGGTTACACTGCCACGAAGAATCGGACTGTAGAGTGCCCTCGCAGCCGCCTTTCCTATACCATTATCCTGATAGGTATAAAAAGCCGCATCAGTAAATTTCGTAAGGTCTTCACTATATGCCTTTTCATTCATAAAATAGCGATACAGCGATATAAACTGATCATTTTCTGTGCTTTTTTCATCCTGAAGTTTCTGAAGTACAAAATGCATTCCAAGTTCAGGCGAGCAAAGTGCCTCCCTCTCTTCATCCGGTTTCATGAGTTTTTTATTGGGAAACAACTTCATAAGCTGAACCATAAGGCTTGACGGGCGCATGATTTTTCCCTCAGCTGATGATGCACTGCACGAAAGATACAGATAATCCGACGGCTTAGCAAGTGTGAGATACAGATAGAATCGCTGTAAAAAGCTCTCCTCCCTGGCCGTAGGTGCCAGTTCTACATTCATTTCATGAAGTGTCCTTCTCTCAGCCTCTGAAAGAATTCCTCCACGCCCTGACACAGACGGTACTATTCCGTCATTCACTCCGGCAAAGAAAAGCACTTTTACTTTTGAAAGACGGGTTCTGGTAATATCTCCAACAACAACTCTGTCGACAACTGCAGGAATCAGTCCAACCTTGATCTCTGCAAATCCCGCATCGAGTATCTCTGAATACTCTTTCTGCCCAATGATCTCATCGTCAAGAAGTGCCACAATTCTGTCAAAAAGTTCCATGACCAGCCCATATACCTGACTATATTCCTTAGAAAGGCTCATATCTCCCATTTTTTCAAATTGAGCGGTCATCTCAGAAAGTTTCTGTTCCAGTGAAAGTTCTTCAAGAAAATGAACAAGTGCCTCAGTTCTGTCTTTGACTGATGATTTTCTGTTTGTAAATACCTCGCGAAGCGGCAAAAATGGTGTGAGCACGCTCTCACGAAATTTATTTAATTCATCAAGATTTATAAATTCGGCGCCCCTGTATACTTTATCCCAGGTACTGTTCCACCTTTTAAAGCCACGAATTCCCAGTGCAATCACGTAATTCTCTGCCTGAAAAAGCGTATCAGAAGAAACTTTATCTGATGACAGCACCAATCCGGTTTTTAAGAATCTAAATACTGATTCATATGAAAATCCCGACTGCATCACTTCCAACGCTGCACGTATAAGCTCTACCAGTGGATTACTCAGAATGTTTTTCTTATAATCTATAAAACAAGGAATCTGATTTTTCTCAAACTGTCTTAGTATTTCCTTCGAATAGTTTTTCAAATCACCGGTAATAATTGCTATATCACGATAACGTACTCCCTCTGTTGCAACTAAACGTCTAATTTCTCCGCAAATGTATGATACTTCAGCCTGAGGAGTTGCGGCCTCTATCATACGAAGACTATTAAGTATGCTTCCGTGTTCGTTCCTGTATTTGTTTCCGTATTCGTTTCCGTGTTCATTTGCTTGTACACTTTCATTTCGGAAAGCATTTTCTGATTGGCTGTCCGTATGATAGACTTTTCCTCTGTAGCGATACAGTTCCGCCTCGATAAATCCAAGCTCAGGACTGTTCTTAAAGCGCCAGAGCGGCCTATTATTTAAAATTATGTCCTCATCATGACCGCATCCGACTTTTGAGGCCAGATCTATGAGCTTGCAGACAGTATGCCTGCTCATATAAAAGAGATTTTGTTTCGAACTTTCACGGTACGGATTATCTTCCGGATCCATGTTCACAGTCACAATCACCTTTCGGCAATACTTTAGTAAAAGCTCTAAAAGTTCATACTGAATCGGCGTAAAGCCGGTATAACCATCTAAAGTAATAACGCTGTCTTTTATAAGCTCTGATTGAGGCAGAATACGACATAAAAGGCTCAATATTTCTTCCTTAACAATAACCTTTTTATCCGTATATTCTTTGAACGCACGGTACAAGATCTGCATATCAAGAAGTTTACGCCTAAGCAGCGGACTCTTGGCCTCACCAATCAATATATCGAGCTTTTCATCAGTGATTCCATATTGAAAAAATTCAGACAGCATAGATTTGATCTCGTTTATAAAGCCTGTCTTATCAAGATGGCCTCCAAAAATGCCAAGTTTATCCCGTACACTGTTTGATACACGTCTAAGAACCATTGATTTTCCCATATCATCAAGAACCGACAGATTTTCGATTGACAGTTCCTCAAATATCCTGTACGCCAGACGTTCAAAACTGACAATATCTATATTCATTACACCATGATTGGGATGCAGCGTGACAATCTCTTTCTGTGTCTGCATCGTAAATTGTTCCGGCACCAGTGCAAAAAAGCGTCCATTCGGTTCTTTCATCGAAAAACGAATCAGATCTTCGTAAAGCCTATGTGTCTTTCCGGAACCCGAGCCACCGATTATAAATTGAAGCGACATAACTACACCTTCCTATGCAAAACGCCCAGCCACCTCGCTTTCTCTTCTGCGATATGTCTGGGCGTTTCGTCATGTATTCGTATTCAGGTATCTATTCAGGATACCCCATATGATCTGTCGTGATTAGACTACTGATCTAATTCATCCTCGCCTACGATCTCATCATACTCCTGCTCATCTAAGAGCTCATCAAATGCATCAGCAACGATCTCGTACTCATCGTCATCTTCGATGTTCTCAAGATTTGGCTGTCCGTTCTCGTCTTCGCTGTAACGATACAGATATACCTCTCCGTCCTCTGCCTCAATATCATCCATCGGAAGAAGTGCAATATAATCCTTTCCGCCTGCCGGGAAGATAGTCAGCACTACGCACTCGATATCTCTGCCGTCATCAAGTGTCAAGGTCACGGTCATCTCTTCGCTGTCATCAATCTCTTCCTGAATCATGTCTTTGTTCTCTGCCATAATCTACCTCTTTTCTTATATTTTTTTACTGTTTTTTATTAATATCACTCTATCAAATAATCTGATAAAAATCAAGGCTTGTATTTTTTTACTTTCCTATTCCACCTTTAACCGGAGCTTTTCTTTCACTCTGCTCGTTGAGAGCGATTTCATTATTTATCCTTCGTGCTTTATAATATGTTGCTAACTTCTCTTTATCGCGTTGTTTATCTTCAGAAGTATATCTTCCCTCGCTCTTTCTCTGCTCATTCACAAGTCCCTTGAAGCCATCCTTTACTTTTTCTTTTACTACAACTTTCTTCTGCTGGCGAGCCTGTCTTTCAGCCTTGCTTTCTGACGGTTTCATCAGATCTCCCTCACACAAGTTAAGTATCTCTTCTGCTATATCGAAACGAATCTGTCCTTTATCTGTACGACGTGTTGAACCGCCAGAAAAGAATCCATCCTTCTTGGCATCGATATAATCTCTGGCTGCATCTCTAAGTCTCTCACGATCATATGTAGACCACTTTGAAATGCTTTTTCCAGTCATTTCTTTTAAGGCATCGCACAGCTCATTAAACTGCTTTGATTTACTGCCGTTTGAAACTATCTTCAATCGGTCTCCGATAGCAGTGAGGTTTTCAAGCATCATGTTCTCCTTATTCTCACGATCTGCAGCAAGTCCTGCCGGAGAATGATTCAAACGGAATAAAGTCGCTCTGTCCACTGCCTTCTTAACATTTCGAATTGCCTTATTTTCAGGTGTGTTCTTATATCCGTTTTCCTGAATATACTGTTCACAAAGTCGATTAACATTCTTCAAATCCTGTTCACTAAACATTGGAAGAACGCCGTTTTTAGTCGCACCTTTCGGATTATTTTCAAGATTGAAACGGAAATTATTCTGCATCTCCACCAGTTTATTATTGATATTCTGGCCAAGTTTTGATAATTGATTAGCATTGTCCAAATTATTAAGTGTATTTGACAGATTGCCTTTATCTCTCAGTGTGCGAATGTTATCTATGTATGTATGGATTTCATTGTCATCATAAAAATCTCTAACTTTATTTATGTCTTTATCATTATAGTATTCAGGCTCATAACTTCCCGTATCTACATAAAATGAAGCTTTTTTCAAATACTCAGCCTGATCTTTCTCGTTATTTGTGAGCTTGTTATCATAAATCTGCCTTGCAATCTCACAGGATGCCATCTGCATATAACTTACAATGGAAGATATTCCCTCTCTTGATGCCTTCCATTGTCCATTTCCCAGTTTTCTGTTAATTGCCTTTCCTGCTTCTTGAAATTTGCTCTGAAATTCATTTTTTTCTTCACTGTAATTAAAATTTTGGATTATACCAAATGCACGGTTATAAAGGTCACTTCCCAATGCAGCGTTAGCTTTCTTAGCTTCCTCAGATAATTCATCCTGGTTTTCAGGCACAAATTTAGTTATGAAGTTATCCAGCTTGTCGGGCGTAGTAGAGCCCAACTCATCGTAAATTTTTATGTCTTCCGCTTTATCTCCCAAAATTTGAAAATTTTCATCAAACTGCATTTTGGGTTCACTCGTTCCAAAAGCCTTTTTAAGGCGATCCCAAATACTTGGCATATGTTTTTCCTCCTTGGTGAAATTATTTTTCTTATCTTTACTTAGATGACATGCTTATTATAACCGTTAGTGTGGGACAAATGTAGGACAAAATTAATCCTTAATATTCAATTCCCCGCCTTGCTGTGATCTGCCTATCAAATGGATGCTTGATTTTTTTCATCTCTGTCACATAATCTGCTCGTAACAAAAGCTCCTGTGGAGGCTTTCGTCCTGTCATCACGACCTCTAGATTTTCTGGTCTTTCATCTAAAAATTTGACAATATCCTGAAGGTTTAAAAGTCCTGATGAAAGTGCCGCACAGACTTCATCCAATACAAGCAGGACATCGCATGCACCGTGTTCATTTTCTTCATGTGACTGTAATTCAAGACATTTTTTTCTAGCTTCTTCACATGCATTGTTTAATACATTCTTATAATACACCGAAGCCTCTTTTTTTACTTCATCCGTCATAGTCCAGGTGAATCCAAATGTCTTATCGCAAGGAATCAACGTTACCTTAGGAATGAGTTTCAGTACCTTGACTTCCCCGGACTCATCTGTCTTTAAGAATCTGGCAACAACAACCTTTTTCCCGTTTCCTGCCATACGAATCGCAAGACCTGTAGCAGATGTTGTCTTTCCTTTTCCATCTCCGTGGTAAAGATGTACATATCCCATCTATTTGTCACCTCTTCCAAGATATTCCCACACAAACCTTGATACATCAGTCTTTTTGTGATATCTTTCACGCACCGCATATACATGAAGCCTTGTCTTCGCACGCGTCATAGCCACATAGAAAAGCCTGCGTTCTTCTTCCATATCCTCGTCCAACATGGCACGACTGTGAGGCGTGACTCCCTCATTGGCATCAAGAATAAAAACTATAGGAAATTCGAGTCCCTTGGAGCTGTGCATGGTGGCCAGTGTGATCGCATCTGTATCAATCTGACGCATTGACGCCTGTCTTTGAAGTTCTTCCTTATATTCTTCGATATGTGAAAACCACTCATCAAAGGTCTTAAACTGAGCCGCACTCTCTTTAAGTTCCTCTGCTGTTTCAAGAAGTTCTTCCGGTTTCATACGTCTAAATGTGGCATATTCATTCAGATATCCATCATATCCCATCCCATGACGAATGTAATTAACTGCGGCAACCGGAGACATACGGGATATAGCCTTAAGATCTCCTTCAAGGCTTTCGATTCTCTCTGCTATCCAGTCCTTATCAGCATAGAATGTTTTCATTGCCTCAAATGAAACTTTCTCTTCCGGCATAGAATCTCTGCTGATATAACGTTTCGGCCTGTTTATTATCTGCAAAAAATCCTCGCGTGACCTACTGCCCATAGCGATGCGAATATATGTAAGAATATTTCTCGATATCCAGTGTTCATAAAGATTGGGAACCGTATCTCTCATACGGAAAGGAAGATTGTACTCCATCAGTTTTTCCATAAGAAAACGCGGTCCTGCATTTGTCCTGTACAGCACCGCTATATCTCTCGGTTTAACCCCAGCTTCCAAATATATCTGTATCTCTCTTGTAATCGCAAGGTTTTCTTCTCCCGGATCCTGCCATAATTTGGTAATGACTTCTTTTCCGTGACGCCCGGTAGTTTTTATCTCCTTAGCGAAACGTTTTTCATTTTCCTGAATCAGTCTGAGTGCCGGTCTTACGATCTCCTCTGTACTCCGGTAATTAATATCCAAAAGAATTCGTCCTGCATCCGGATAATCTTTTTCAAATCCAAGCATGATCTCAGGCTTTGCTCCACGAAATCTATAGATCGACTGGTCGTCATCTCCGACTATGAACAGATTATTCTCCGGCAGTGCCAGCATTTTCACAATTTCGTACTGAAGGCGATTGATATCCTGAAACTCATCAATAAGTATATATCGATACCTTTTCTGCCATGCAAACAATATGTCTTTTCTCTCTGTGAAAAGTTGAAGGCAGAGAACCATCATATCATCAAAATCAATGAGACCACTCCGTCTCATCTTGTCCTCGTAACCCATATACAGCTGTCTAAATATGACGTCAGGGCAATTTTTTGAATAATAATGTTCCAGATCTATCTGCTCTCCCTTGACAGAACTTATCTCGTTTATGATCGAGTATGCAAATTCATTCTCATCCTCTGGTTCTAAACCGGCCTTCGCAGCCAGCTCTTTGACAAAATTCATCTGCTGTTCTTCGCGGATGATATTATCTGCAGTGTAGCGGTACGCAAGCTTAAGTATTCTGAAAAAAATCGAGTGAAATGTTCCAAATGTTACTCTGCTTTTCCCACCTGAAATTTTCTCATATCGCTCACGCATTTCCTCGGCTGCTGCTCTGGTAAATGTGATGACAAGAATATCTCCCGGATCTACACCACAGTTATCTGTCAGATAACTGACCCGATGAGTGATGACGGTTGTTTTGCCTGATCCCGGCCCCGCAAGTACCATCATCGGGCCATTCTGATGTCTGATTGCCTGTTCCTGTGCTTTGCTAAATCCCATCTTACAGCTGTGCCTTCAGAAGTTCGATTCCCTTCCTAATACGATTTAATGACTCTTCCTTACCAAGAACTTCCATGATCTCAGTTGCACCTGCCGGAGTCATCTGCTTACCTGACACAGCGGTACGAATCGGCCACATCACAAAACCTGTCTTAACGCCCTCTTTTGAAACATACTCTGAAAGAGCCGCATAGAGTGCGTCATTTGAATAGTCTTCCCATGCCTCTAGAACAGGCAAAATATCCTCAAGCACCTTAACAGATGTCTCCAAAGTAGTTTTCATCTTCTTGTGAACATACATCTGAGGATCATACTCCGGAAGTTCTTCAAAGAAATCGATATGTCCCTCGATGTCCGGGAAGATCTCAATTCTTGTCTTAACCATGTTAGCGATCTTCTTAAGATCCAGATCTTTTGTGATAACCTTCTTGATATATGGCTCTGCCATCTCATAGAATTTATCAAAATCCATAGCCTTGATATACTCGCCGTTCATCCATTTGAGCTTAACCATATCAAAGACAGCTGGAGATTTGCTGATATTTCTGTAATTAAATTCTTTTACTAGCTCATCTAATGAGAAGATCTCCTGATTGCCTTCCGGTGACCATCCAAGAAGTGCAACAAAGTTGACAACCGCCTCAGAGACGAATCCCTGATCAATCAGATCCTGATATGAGGAATGTCCGCTTCTCTTGCTTAATTTCTTATGCTCCTCATTTGTGATGGTAGGACAATGTACGTAAACCGGTACATCCCATCCGAACGCGTCATACAGACGGTTATATTTCGGTGATGATGACAGATACTCATTTCCACGTACTACATGGGTAATCTTCTGTAAATGGTCATCAACTACATTGGCAAAATTGTATGTCGGGAATCCGTCTGACTTAATCAGAACCATATCATCAAGTTCTGAATTGTCAACGGAAATATCTCCGTAAATTTCATCATGGAATGTAGTTTTGCCCTCTGTCGGGTTATTCTGACGGATAACAAACGGTTTGCCCGCATTTAAGTTTGCCTCAACCTCTTCTTTTGAAAGATGCAGACAATGCTTATCATAGGTCATGATCTCCTCACCGTTTACCTCTCTCTTGAGGCTGTTTAAGCGTTCCTGATCACAGAAACAATAGTAAGCTTCGCCCTTGTCGATCAGCTTTTTGGCATATTCCATATAAATGCCCTGTTTCTGGCGATCACTCTGCACATACGGGCCTACAGGACCACCGATGTCCGGACCTTCGTCATGTTTAAGACCGGTATCACGCATAGTATCATAAATGATCTCAGTTGCACCCTCAACAAAGCGCTCCTGGTCTGTATCTTCTATTCTTAAGATAAAGTCCCCATCCTCATGCTTTGCAATCAAATATGCATATAAAGCTGTTCTTAAATTTCCTACATGCATCTTACCTGTCGGGCTCGGAGCGTATCTTGTTCTAATCTTTGTCATGTTTTCACACTGCTGTCCTAAATATGATTAGTAAAAATGTTTTTCTGATTTTCAGGACAGTTTTTCCTTTCTTGAATTTATCATAATTATATATATTGTTGTAATTATTTAGAGTAAATCTACAACGTGCTTTATTTAATCAATACAGCATATGCATCGGCTCATCATGCCTTCATATTGAGCACATGGCAGGCCAGCTGAAAATAAATCATCAGACTGCACGCATCGACTATAGTTGTGATCATAGGCGATGCCATGATTGCCGGGTCAAGATGAATCGCTTTTGCCGCTATAGGAAGCACGCATCCTATCGTCTTGGCTATGATAACCGTAAAAAATAGACTTACAACTACCGTCAGGCAGATAAGAAGCTGTCCCGGATATTGAATCATCAGGCGCACAAAATTAACTAGTGCCAGTGAAAATCCACACAGCACACCTACACGGATTTCCTTCCACATAACCTTCAAAATATCTGACGGTTCCACCTCTCCGACTGCCATACCACGGATAATCATGGTACTTGCCTGACTGCCGGAATTGCCGCCTGTATCCATAAGCATCGGTATAAACGTAACCAAAAGCGGGATCACCGAGAAAGCATTCTCATACTTTAAAAGTATTCCGCCGGTTACCATGCTGCTTAACATAAGTATCATAAGCCACGGAATACGGTTTTTGGCAAGCTGAAATACCCCTGTTTTAAGATATGGTTTCTCACTGGGAAGCATAGCCGCCATCTTCTCAAAGTCCTCTGTTGCCTCCTGTTCCATGACATCCATAACATCATCGACAGTGATGATTCCTACAAGTCTGTCCTCGCCATCCACAACGGGCAAGCTGAGAAGATTATATTCGTTAAACGTCTCTACAACCTTTTCCTGATCCTCAGTCGTATATGCCTTAATGACGTTCGGATCCATAATATCGCCTACAAGTGCCTCATAAGCATTCATAAGAAGATCCTTTACCGTCACAACGCCCTCAAGTCGTCTTTTCTCATCCATAACATAGCAGGTATAGATGGTTTCCTTATCAACTCCGTATTTACGAATATAGCCAAATGCCTGCTCTACAGTCATATTCTTGCGAAGTCCTACGTACTCCGCCGTCATGACACTTCCGGCACTGTTTTCCGGATAATTAAGAAACTGATTAATCAATTTTCTAGTATCAGGACTTGAATTCTGCAGTACTCTCTTTACAATCGTTGCAGGCAATTCTTCAAGCATATCAACCGCATCATCAACATACAAATCATCGATGATAGCACGAAGCTCATTATCAGTGATACTGGTAATGATATGCTGCTGTCTCTCTACTTCAAGGCAGGCAAATACCTCTGATGCCAATTCCTTCGGCAGCATACGAAAGACAACCACTGTCTTTTCAGAATCAAGCTCTTCAATGAATGACGCGATATCAACCTCATTCATTTCGATAAGTCTGCTCTTAAGCTCGCGGTATTTCTTCGCCTCTGCCAGCTCTAAAAGCTCTTTCTCTCTCTCTTCTTCTAACATTCCTGTCCCCTCCCACAGATACGGAAAACTCTTTGTCTTCCATTCTTTATTGTCATCATGGGAAACAGATCAGGCTGCTCATTCTGACATATCAGCTTCTCAACCATTTGATCCTGGTATCATTTCAATACATCAGAAATATCTCCTCAGTTTCGGCAGTGTACACAATGAATCAGCTTTCTGCAATGGTAACTTTCAAAAAGCAACATGTACGCTGCCTTGGGTTCAGGGCAGCTGCCGTCTGATTCCGACTTATGACTTCGGCCTTCCATTGTGTTCACTCCTTCCTTACCATTGTTTTTCTTTTCAGTTCAGTAAAACATCCGGCTGATCGATATACGATACCGGATGTCCCTTTTCATTATAATAATTGAGCAAAAAAATATCAATCTTTTTATTTCATAGGATGCACTTTCCTATGAAATAAAAAGAAGTATATACATCAAGACTTGTTTGTGGACATTAACCCCCAACTGAGTTAAGCTAGTTTCAGATACCACCACGGCGGCAGCAGTCTCCGTATCACACTAAATTCCGGTAAGAAAATCGATATATCGAAAAACACCGGACAGATGAGTATACATCCCACAATAAAAAATGGTATCAGTGCCGCAACTAATCCTGGCTTTCTGAAAATCAATAAGCACATAAAGGAATACACCGTAACAGCTAAAAGATAACAAATCATTTTTTCTGCTTCGACAAACGGTTCTAATATATTTCCCGTAATACAAAGTGCTAAAAATCCTGACACTTCTGCCATAAACACAAATGACGCAATCTGTGATGATTGAAGAATCCACTTTTCTTTGGAGCGTACTGCAGCATAAAGTCCGTTTTTCTCATCTTCACCGGCCATTACTGCAGCTGCAAGGCCCATTATAAATATAAATATTGCCACTATACCTCGCACCGGAAATACCACTTTCAGGCTAACTGATTCTTCTGATGTATTTCCCTGCAAGCTCTTGTAATCGAAACTAAATGTACTTCCGTTATTTTTGTATTTATCATATAGATTTAAAATCTCTTCACAGACATTTTCCTGTTCTTGTGCTGTCGTAAGAAGCTTCATCGCATTCTGAAATGCCGATCCGTTTTTTGCATAACTTTCAAGCATTTCTCTTCCGTATTCTTCAAATATTACCGAAAAGACCTTTTCAGAAGCTATCTTTTCTGCGACAGTAGAAGGTGATATCAGTACAGTGATCACACGGCTGTAATCTTCTGAGTCTAAACACTCCTTCAAATTATAAGGAAAAATATATGCACACTCCGCCTTTTTAGTCATGACATCATTTTCTGCCTGTTCCTGTGTATCACATGTATAAAAATCAAATGATCCTTCATCTGCCTCAAGATTTTCTGCAATCTTTTGATTCCATATGTCTTTCCCGGTATACAATGCCACCGATATACGGCTTGAATCATCATTTTCAATGTGATGAAGTGCTGCCATCCCCATAGGAAATGCCAAAAGAAAGATTATAAAGAGCGGGCGGCAAAAAGCCCGCTTTAGCGTGATTCTAAACATAGAGAACCACCGTGCAAGCTTTCGCATCCGTCAACTCCTCCTTTTCCCTGCAGCAAATGCCAATATATAAAAAACGAATACAGATATTGTGAGTTTATACAATATCGAAATAGTTCCTGTTTCTTCTCCGGAGGCAACAAATCGTACTCCGTCCATAAAAAGTGCTACAACCGTCTTATTTCCGATTTTCTCAACAATCTCTGGCAGGAAAACAGATGGTATGATTCCACCGGACATAAAAAGAAAAATCGTGTTAACTACAAATAATGTAAAGATCGCAGCAGCCGTGTTTTTGCATGCCTCATAAAAAAGCGTAATCCAAGCCGAAATCGCCATGCAAACAAGCAGACAGACTGCTATCTCTTCATTTCCTATATGTGCATAGCCGATACGCACTGCATAGATGTACCCTGGTGTTGTAACTGCCATTAGAAAGACAGTCATCCACAACATTTTACAAAAAAGCTGATACCACCTTCCTATCCCAAGCCTGCCAAGTGACTGTTCAAGAGTTTTTTCATGAGGTATCAGAAATCCCGCTGCCGAAATGCCGATAAGAATCATCATAAATACTATTCCCGAGATCCCATAAAATACTGCTGTGGATACATCACCGGCCGCACTTATCGTTTTATTTCGATATAGTGATTCACGGCTCATGGCATATCTTAAAAATATGCGATTCAGATCCTGTTCTGCCAGGAAAATCTGTTCACTAAACCCATTGTTTTTCAGAAATTCATCCGCTGCATAGATAGCAGCCTGCGGAGTACCCAATATCGAACTGCCTGAATCTGATAATTCTCTAAATACAGTACCCTCGATTCCGCTCTCACCAGAAAACCAGATTGTGGCAGGCTGGTTGGTACCGTCAAGTATCCCGCCAGCCATGCCATAAGGTACCTCCAAAACAGCCTGAAGTTCCCCATTTTTCATGAGTTTGAAAGCCTCATCACTTTCTAGATACTTAAAGTCACACAAACTTTCGACGCTGTCAAATGAGGCAATCATTTTGGTTACCTTCTCCGAAAGCATATCATCCTCCGGAAGCACCACTCCAACTTCAATTTTCTGAAGTGCTTTTTCTCCGTAAAGCAGCTTTGAACCTGAAAATGCTGCCGTTCCGATAAGAAACACGGTTATTGCTGCTCCTGCAATGAGATACGGTAACTGATGAAGCAGCCTCTTTCCTGTCAGGACCAGATAAATAATATATGTTCGCATTTTTTGCCTGTAAAAATATGTCCTATACCATTAACTTCATAAGAATCGCAAACAGATTACCTGTTATTTCGGAAGCAACGTTTGCATAATCTTCCTCAGTAGATGCCAAAATATCAAATGCCTCTCCGTCAGGCTGTGTAATCTCCTCTTCAAGTGGTTTTAGATAGAATGCACCTGTAAATTCAACATTCATATTTCCTTCATCTGCCACCAAAGTGTCAAGACTTAAAGATTCAACATTGACATTGACTCTTTCACCCTTTACAAGCTCATCTATTGTACCTTCTGCTGCGAATGCAAGCTGTGACACATCATTACTCTTCAGATCGATCTTGATCTCATAGCCGCCATTGGCAATCTGATAATCTCCGTCTAAAATAAACTGATATGTCTCCTCTTCATCTTCCACTGAAGCTATAATCTTGCTGTTCCAGTCTTTTCCAGCTTCGTATGTGCCTGTCTTATCGAGTGAAAATGTCATTTTCTTGCCTTCGGCATTCTCGATATTAAGCGTTCCTTCCACATTGGCCAACATATTGTAACCACCGCTAAATGTGACATCTCCGTAGAAACGAATTGTTTTTTCTTCAATAAGAGCCTCTGTCTCATAAGAAAATCCGGCCATCTTGCCATCTTTTCTCACATATACATCAAGTGCCACATCACCACCTGAAGTTTCCATCGCCTTTTCGATGTTATCAAACATTTCCTCAGTCTGCACCCAGAGTTTTTCCTGCTGTTCCTCAGGAGGAAGCTCTTCTGTACTCGCAGTTATGTTATAAATACCATTCGCACCGGCTGCAATCTCAAAATAGCTTAAAAAATCCTGTTTTAACTTATCATCGTTAAGTACAAATTCTTTTGTCACCTTTACAAAATTAATAAGCTCATCCTTCGGCAGTACAACATGATATCCTCGACAATTCTGAGTAGTTCCATCAATTGTATACTCTTTTTTATCGTTCTTTGTCACGGTCATGGCAGCCTTTAGATTATCAAGTGCCTTACTTTCTTCTTTGTATCGGTTCCAGAGTTCTTCAAAATCAAGCACTACATTATCTTCTGAAACAATATTCTTATGCTTCTCAAGATATTCTACGAATTTGTCTATATCTATTCCCTGCTCTTCAAGCATTTTCCTGGCATACGGTGAATTCTTAATCTGACCTTCGATGTCATTAGCATAATCCAGCATGAATACCTTGTTGGAAAGTTCCGGAATAGCTGCCTTAAACTGAGTGTCATTCATATAAAGCTTGGCAACTGCCAGATCAGCACCACCGTATTTAACTGACAATTTCATCGTCTGCTGCTTACTATCCACATCACTCATTAAATCAAGGCCGAGACCAGCTCCGCTTATTTCGTTTAATGTCTCATCAGAGCTTTTGGTAAGGTTTAGTTCCATGCCGGTCTGAACCGCTCCACTGCTCACAAGCTCAGTCAATGCCTGGACACCAAAAATGTCCTCTGCTGGATCTAACTGTCCTTCTGCAGTAATGCTCTTAAATGCATCAATCACAGCATCCTTCGGATCAGTCTGATGAGTCAGAATGAAACCACCACCGACTACGACAACTGCTGCTGCCACTCCTGCCGGAACAATCCACTTTTTACCGTTCGAACCATTTTCTGATGGAGTTTGATTATTCTCATCCGAAATACCGGAAGTTTGTGAAAGTGCCTTTGCCGCCTCTTCTGCTGGACTTGATGAACCTGTGTTGTTTACGCCTTCAAAATTATTTTCCTTCTCCATACTGTAACTCCTCCAATTATAAAATTTTATTGACGTTTGCTACTGACAGTATCTAAAACTGTTTTACCAGCTCTCTGGCTGAAAGTCCAGTCTCAGTTCTTGTCATTATACCATTTTTTAATATATATATGTCAGTGCAGGCCTCTATCTCTCCCATTTCATGGGAAGTGAGCAAAACAGTGCCCCCTGCCTTCACATAGCTTTTGATATATGTAATGATCTGCTCTTTTGCGGCCAAATCAAGTGCCGCTCCGGGTTCATCAAGTATCAGAATATTAGCCCGACCTGAAAGTGCTGCTGCTATGCTAAGTCTCTTTTTTTCTCCACCCGATAATCGTCCGGCCTGCGTTTTCAGAAATCGATCGACACCTAATGCACGGCCCACACCGCACTCTAAGTCTCTCTCCATCTCTTTTCTTTTTCCCCGAAACCAGAGGCGATAATTATCAAGTGCAGAAAGTTCCGGAATCAATGGATTTTCCTGCGGTACATAGGCAATTTTTTCATCTAATAAACGGTGTCTTCCTATAGCTTCCTGTCCGTCAACGAAGATACTTCCACGATCCGGTTTCCTGATACCTGCTAAAATCGAAAGAAGCGTTGTCTTTCCGCACCCATTGCCGCCCAATATACCTATGCACCGTCCCGGTTTTGCATCAAACGAAACCTTATCTAAAACTATCCGTCGTCGGTATCTTTTTTCTATATTCATTACTTCAAGCAAATCTCGTACCTCCTAACTGATAGAAATGATTCTCACATTTTTTATTTATAGGAAGTTGCATCGCAATTTCCTATAAATAAAAAAAGGAACGCTTTAAAACAGAAGCCAAATGCTCCTCTGCTTTGCAACATTCCTTTCTTTATCCTGTCTGCACTGCAGTGATGCAGGCAAATTTCATTTTAATGAATAACAGTTTAGATTGATTTAATTAAGCCAAATCTCCCGGTTTCATGCTCAGGTTGATACGTCCCATCTTATCTACTTCAACAACCTTAACAGTAACTTCGTCTCCGATATTAACAACATCTTCAACCTTAGCTACACGCTTGTCTGAAAGCTTGGAAATATGAATCATACCATCTTTGTTCGGTGCAAGCTCTACAAATGCACCAAAGTTCATGATACGGACTACTTTGCCTGTCAGAATCTGTCCCGGCTCAATGTCGGTTACGATTCCCTTGATAATGGCAACTGCCTTGTCAATCATCTCCTGATCGGTACCACATACAGATACGTTTCCGTCGTCTTCTATATCAATCTTAACACCGGTCTGCTCAATAATCTTATTAATTACCTTGCCCTGCTTACCAACTACATCGCCGATCTTCTGCGGATCAATAGTGATCTGAACAATCTTCGGTGCATACTTGCCAACTGACTTTCTCGGCTCTGAGATAACAGGTGCCATGATTTCATCCAGAATATAGAGTCTTGCCTCTCTTGTCTTGGCAATAGCCTCCTCGATGATCGGACGTGTAAGTCCATGGATCTTGATATCCATCTGGATAGAAGTAATACCCTTATGAGTACCGCCTACCTTAAAATCCATATCGCCAAAGAAATCTTCAAGTCCCTGAATATCTGTCAGAACGATATAGTCATCATCTGTGTCTCCTGTTACCAGACCGCATGAAATACCGGCTACCGGTGCCTTGATCGGTACACCTGCTGCCATCAGTGACAGTGTAGATGCACAGATACTTGCCTGAGAAGTAGATCCGTTAGATTCCATGGTCTCAGATACGGTACGGATTGCATATGGGAACTCTTCTGGTGTAGGAAGTACCGGTAAAAGTGCTCTCTCAGCCAATGCACCATGACCAATCTCACGACGTCCCGGTCCTCTGGACGGTTTTGTCTCGCCTACAGAGTATGACGGGAAGTTGTAGTGATGCATATATCTCTTGGATGTCTCATTCTCATCCAGTCCGTCAATCTTCTGTGCCTCTGAAAGCGGTGCAAGCGTACAGATATTTAAAATCTGTGTCTGTCCACGTGTGAACATACCTGAACCATGTACACGAGGAAGAATATCAATCTCTGCTGCCAATGGACGAATCTCTGTGATGCCACGGCCGTCAGGACGCTTGTGATCCTTAAGAATCATCTTTCTGACTGTCTTCTTCTGATACTGATATACAGCTTCTCCAAGAACTGCCAGCCACTCTTCGTTATCAGCAAAAGCCTCTTCAAGACGCTCTGTAATTACGCGGATGTTCTCTTCTCTCTTCTGTTTCTCATCTGTAAATACAGCTGCTTCCATCTCTTCCTGTGGAACGATCTCGCGGATAGCTGCAAACAACTCTTCCGGAACAGCACAGCTTTCATAAGAGTGTTTTTCTTTACCGCACTCAGCTACGATGCTGTCGATGAATTTGATGATCTCCTGATTTACTTCATGTGCCTTGAAGATAGCATCGATCATGATATTCTCCGGAACTTCTTTAGCACCAGCCTCGATCATGATAACCTTCTCGCGTGTAGAAGCAACTGTCAATGCCATGTCAGATACTTTTTTCTGTGCATTGGTCGGATTGACAATAAATTCTCCGTCAATCATACCGATCTGTGTTGTAGCACACGGACCATCAAATGGAATATCAGAAATGCATGTTGCAATTGCAGATCCAAGCATAGCTGTGTACTCCGGGCTACAATCAGGATCAACAGATAAAACAAGGTTATTTAAGGTAACGTCATTGCGATAATCCTTTGGAAACAGCGGACGCATAGGACGGTCGATAACACGAGATGTCAGAACTGCATTCTCAGATGCCTTTCCCTCTCTTTTGTTAAATCCTCCCGGAATCTTTCCTACTGAATACATCTTCTCCTCAAACTCAACACTTAAAGGGAAGAAATCAATGCCGTCACGCGGCTTGTCTGAAGCCGTAGCAGTGGATAATACAGTTGTATCTCCATAATGCATAAATGCAGCACCATTGGCCTGAGCTGCCACACGGCCAACATCAACAGTCAGTGTTCTGCCAGCCAGTTCCATCGAAAAACTCTTGTACATTTTAGTCTCCTTTCATGCGTTATGCAGAAGAACCTCATAAGAGCCGAAACTACTGCTCTGTTCGCAAATTCATATGAATACCGTTCTTGCGGACACAGCAGCGGTCTCGGACTTTTGTTATATATAAATGTATGTTTCTTCTGCATAGTAAACAACTAGGGTGGATCGCTCCACCCTAAATGTCTTAGTATTAATTACTTTCTGATGCCTAACTTCTCGATCAGTGCACGGTATCCTTCCAGATCGGATTTCTTTAAGTAATCAAGAAGACCACGTCTCTGTCCTACCATCTTAAGAAGTCCGCGACGGGAATGATGATCCTTCTGATTGGATTTCAGATGCTCTGTAAGCTCAGCGATTCTTGCTGTCAGAATTGCGATCTGAACCTCAGGTGAACCTGTATCGCCTGCTTTTCTTCCGTACTGTTCGATAATAGCTGCTTTCTTTTCCTTTGAAATCATCGTGATTTCCTCCTTTAAAATAATTATTCCTTACCGAATGCTAAGTCTATGTCGGAGTTGTCAAAAAACTGAGCACCGGCGAACTCATACTGATTCAGTATATCACAATACTATTTCAGTGTAAATCACTTTATTGATTTTTTATCTCGTTTTTTTATCACATCCCCGGTCCTACGGCAGTGTTTGTACTGTCACTACTTCCAGGTCCTGACTGGTTTGACTGGCTTGTGGATGTGGATTCAGGAGATTTTATCTCAGACTGTGTCGGTGCCGTTGTAGCCGCCTCGGTCGGTGCAGCTGTTGGAGTTTCAGTAGCCGCACCAGGTCCTGATTGTGTCGGTGCGGTTATTGTCGAACCAGGGCCTGATTGTGTCGGTGCCGTCGTCGGTGCCTCAGTAGGTGCTACTGTCGGAGCTTCAGTAGGGGCAACTGTAGGTGCTGCAGTCGGTGCCACTGTTGCCTTAGGCTTAGATGTTCCTGTAGTAGTACTCTTTTCCGTGCCTTCAAGATTATAACAGATCACCGGAGTACCGGCTGATATATTTTCAAAAATTGTCTTTGCAACAGCCGGTGGCAGATTGATACAGCCATGAGAACCATTGGTCTTGTAAATCGTACCTCCAAAAGTACTTCTCCAGTTCGCATCGTGAAGTCCGATACCATTGTTGAAAGGCATCCAGTAACTTACAGGCGTTCTGTAATTTGCACCCTTTAAAACTGCATTTTTCTGTTTATAAGCAAGAGGATATGTTCCGGCCGGTGTCCCCCATCCTTTCGAAAGGTTTCCGGATACAAAATCAGATTCTACAACCAATTTTCCTTCTTTGTAAAAGAACAAATGTTGTCCGGTCAGGTTGATTTCTACATATGTGTCCCCATAATCGTTAGCTCCGTGGCTGGCAGCCTTCTGAGAGTATTCAGGTTCACGCATTGTGCTTTCGCCTGAAATAATAATTTCAGCCAACGCCGCAGTTTCTGCCGCCTGATTAATCTTCCAGCCGTATGTTCCGCCATTTACCTGAATCGTAGATCCATAAGACGTCTTTAGAGTCTTTGCTTTATTTGATGTATTGTGTGCCTTAGCAAGCTCTGCCACATACTCGGAAACCTTAGATGAATCCACAGAAACAGTTCCATCTTCATTGAAAATAAGCCATTCATTTATCCTGTCTCCGCCAAGAACCTCTGTAGAATCACCAAACTGATATGTGACAGTCATCTTCGCATACTGATTTATCTTTTCAAGCTGAGCTGACAAAGACTCATCATCCTGCAACACAGTCGGTTTCGTGTATACATCCGCTTCCTCTAAAGATAATGTATCCTGAAGATTTTCTACCGCATCAATTACCGCCTGTGTGAGCTTTTCTTCCTCAATCACTGTGCCTTCCTGCTCAGGTACAATCGAATACCCCTGTCCTTCTACAAAATCAGAAATTTTTGCATTTACAGGTTCTACCATGTTTTCAGGCTTTAAGCATGACAATTCCTGAATCTGATTTTTAAGAGCCGTATCGTCATAAGCCACCATGGTTCCGATCGTGTATTCTTCCTGTTTCATGTGAAGAATCCAAGAAAAAGGATTTTGAGCCGTAACCATCTTTTCAAGGCTTCCATCAAATTCGGCATATAACTTGATATCCTGTCCAGCTATGGTTTCTGTCTGATCATTTCTCTCTTCTATAGTGAGAGTATATCCGTCCACTCCGGTCGAAATAAGCTCCTGAACCTCTGCTGCTGTCTTTCCTGAGGCATTGACACCATTGATCTGCGTATTTGGAAAGAATCTCGTCTTATATCTCTGTGACATTCCGATATAAGCCGCACCACCTGCTATTAGTAAAATACCGACAGTGCAGGCCGCGATCAGGGCCGTCTTCTTTCCAGACTTTTTCGCCGGCTTTTCAGCACTGACATTTGAAGATGATTTCTCAGTTATATTATCTTTTGCATCAGCATTGCCTTGTTTTGCAGAAGCTTTCTTTTCTAAATTCTCTTTCTGACGGTGTTCAGTATGTAGACTCTCGTGGTCTGCATCTGTTCTTTTATGGCCACGTGCACGGCTTCGACTTCTTACTTCGGTATCATCAGTTTCATGCTCATATTTGTCTGATTTTTCCTGATGCATCTCAGACTTTTCTTCAAATTCTCCGCTGCCTTTTGAGCGATGCATTCTTGCCATATCAAGCTCTGCCTCTCTCAAAACACGTTCTTCCATATCTCGGTCAAACTGCTCATCATCTCGAATATGATGAACATTCTCATTCAAATTGTCATTATATAAATTATCATCAGAATCCAGATAATCATCATCAAGATAATAATCATCAGAATCCGGTTCATCCAGATATTCCTCATCTTCCAGCAATATCTCATTTCTATTCATCGCTGTATTTCGTTTCTGTGGCCTATGTCCACCTGAATGTGAATTTCTCCTCAAATTCACGTCTTTTTCTGCCATATATCTATTCTCCCCTTAGAACCTATCCTTAACGGACTATTAGTCCATTGTATATAAGTTAAGGCTTTAAGTCAACTTACAAATAAAAAGAAAACCGCTGTTTCAAGTTTTTATACCAGAGCAACGATTTTCTTTTATCTTAAACTTTATTCTAATTTCTAAGATTTATTTTTCTAATTTGCCAAACAAACCTTTTTTCTTGTGTTTTTCACCTTCAGTAGTGACTCCATTCATCGCGTCGTCAAATTTCATAAGTGCTTCCTTCTGTGCCTCATTAAGACGCTCAGGCACCTGTACTACTAAGGTTACATAATGATCTCCCCGTGTATTTCGGTTACGAAGTGATGGAACACCCTTGCCCTTCAGACGAACTCTTGTATCTGTCTGAGTTCCAGGTTTCACCTCATACTCCACGTCACCGTCTACAGTCTTGATGCGGATCGTACCGCCTAAAGCCGCCTTAACAAATGAAATCGGAACAGTTGAATAAATCGTCGTATCCTGACGTTTGAATGTAGGATGCTGTGATACAACTACCTCTACCAGAAGATCTCCTCTTGGTCCACCGTTGGCCCCCGGCTCGCCATTGCCTCTGTCACGAATCATCTGACCATTGTCGATACCTGCCGGAATCGTCATCTTGATCTTCTTTCTCTTTGATACGTAACCGGTTCCGTAACAATCAGGGCACTTATCCTTGATAACCTGACCTTTGCCATTACAGTCAGGGCAAGTCTGTACATTCTGAATCATGCCGATGATAGACCGCTGGGTATACATAATCTTACCCTTACCGTTACATTTCGAACATGTTTGCGGTTTGGTGCCAGGCTTTGCACCGGTTCCGTGGCATTTTTCACATGTTTCCTTTAAATTTAATTCCAGTTCCTTCTCACATCCGAAGATTGCTTCTTCAAAAGTAATACGAACACTTGTACGCACGTCAGCTCCACGCATAGGGCCATTGCTTCTAGCATCTCTGCTTCTGCCCTGTCCGCCGCCAAAGAAATCTCCGAAAATATCTCCGAAAATATCTCCCATATCGGCACCGTTAAAATCAAAACCGCCAAATCCGCTGCCGCCACCGGCACCACCATCGAAGGCCGCATGGCCGAACTGGTCATACTGACGTCTCTTTTCCGGGTCACTCAGTACGCTGTACGCCTCTGATGCCTCCTTAAATTTATCGGCTGCCTCCTGATCGCCCGGATTGGCATCCGGATGATACTTTTTGGCCAGGGTTCTGTATGCTTTTTTGAGTGTCGCATCGTCTGCATCTTTAGAGACGCCTAAGACCTCATAGTAATCTCTCTTACTTTCTGCCATTTCAGCTCTTCCTTCCTAACTTCTTCCTTCCTAAACTTAAAACAGGATGTCCCTTGACACTTTCCTATGAACACTTTCCTATGAATCAGCAAATGGGGTCTGCCGCAGTTTCCTGCGACAGCCCCTCACCGCGTTTATTTTCTAATATTTATACCTCTTTGAAGTCACCATCGACTACATTGTCATCGTTTGCTGTACTTCCGGCATCAGCACTGCCCTGTGCTCCTGCTGCACCGGCTGCCTGTGCCTGCTCATAAACCTTGCTGAAAAGTGCCTGTGCACTATTCATAAGTTTTTCTTTACCAGCTTTAATCTCATCAATCTGAGCATCTGTCATCTGGTCAATCGGAGCCTTGTTGATAGCTTCTTTAAGGGCATTTAAGTCAGCTTCTACAGAAGCTTTGTCATTGGCATCAATCTTGTCACCTACATCCTGCAGAGCTTTCTCTGTCTGGAATACCATAGAATCAGCTTCATTTCTTGCATCAATGCCCTCTTTTCTCTTCTTATCCTGTGCCTCGTACTCAGCAGCTTCTTTAACTGCCTTATCGATATCAGAATCAGACATATTGGAACCTGATGTAATCGTAATATGCTGCTCTTTTCCGGTACCAAGGTCCTTTGCAGATACATTTACAATGCCGTTTGCATCAATATCAAAGGTAACCTCAATCTGCGGAACACCTCTTCTTGCCGGAAGAATACCATCCAGTCTGAAGGTTCCCAGAGTCTTATTGTCCTTTGCAAACTGTCTCTCACCCTGTACTACGTGGATATCTACAGCAGTCTGGTTATCAGCTGCAGTTGAGAAAATCTGGCTCTTCTTTGTAGGAATTGTAGTATTTCTCTCGATAAGTCTGGTTGCTACACCGCCCATAGTCTCAATTGACAGAGAAAGCGGGGTTACATCCAGAAGAAGGATATCACCTGCACCTGCATCGCCTGCAAGCTTACCACCCTGAATAGCTGCACCGATTGCAACACACTCATCCGGGTTAAGAGATTTGCTAGGCTCTTTGCCGGTAAGACGTTTTACTTCTTCCTGAGCTGCTAACATACGTGTTGAACCACCAACCAGAAGGACTTTTCCAAGTTCTGCTGCTGTGATACCTGCATCTTTCAGCGCATTCTGTACCGGAACTGCAGTTCTTTCAATCAAATCTCTTGTCAGCTCATCAAATTTAGCTCTGGTAAGGTTCATATCCAGATGCTTAGGTCCATCACTGGTTGCTGTGATGAACGGCAGATTGATGTTGGTTGTTGTTGCGGAAGAAAGCTCTTTTTTAGCTTTCTCAGCTGCCTCTTTAAGTCTCTGCAGAGCCATCTTATCACCGGAAAGGTCAACGCCCTCTGCCTTCTTAAATTCATCGATCATCCACTGTGTGATACGATTATCAAAATCATCACCGCCCAGGTGAGTATCACCGTTGGTTGCCAGAACTTCGATAACACCGTCACCGATCTCGATGATAGAAACATCAAATGTACCGCCACCTAAGTCATAAACCATGATCTTCTGCTCTTTTTCATTGTCAAGTCCGTATGCAAGTGCTGCTGCAGTCGGCTCATTGATAATTCTCTTTACATCCAGTCCTGCAATCTTACCTGCATCCTTGGTTGCCTGACGCTGTGCGTCATTGAAATATGCCGGAACAGTGATAACTGCCTCGCTTACCTTCTCACCAAGATAGCTCTCAGCATCTGCTTTCAGTTTCTGCAGAATCATTGCTGAAATCTCCTGAGGAGTATATTTCTTATCATCAATAGATACTTTATAGTCGCTGCCCATGTGTCTCTTAATAGAAGAAATGGTCTTCTCAGCGTTTGTTACAGCCTGACGTTTTGCAGGCTCTCCGACAAGTCTCTCACCTGTCTTTGTGAATGCTACAACAGACGGTGTTGTACGAATGCCTTCTGTATTTGCGATAACAACTGGTTTACCACCTTCCATAACGGCTACACAGCTGTTTGTTGTACCTAAGTCAATACCAATAATCTTGCTC
>CAVKOQ010000016.1:0-30940 GCA_963657995.1 bacterium | reverse complement strand
TTTTTATTTTATAGGGCGAATGCCCTACAGCGAGGAAAAGCGTCAGCTTTTTCGAGCTGCACGCCTCATTGTGTTACAAAAAACATGACTGCGTGAGGCGTTGTGCTTGCACATAAGCAACATCCATCATATCTTTTTATTTTATAGGGCGAATGCCCCTCTCCTCTACAGTGCCCTTCCGATTGCCTTCTCTACATCTTTCTTTGAGCCTGCACCGACTTCTTTGCTGAACACCTCGCCGTTTTTGAATATGATCATGGTCGGAATCGACATAACCTTGTACTGAACGGCAATATCCGGGTTCTCATCGACATTCAATTTTCCGATCTTGACTCTTCCCTCATACTCACCGGCCAACTGCTCGATCACCGGTGCCATCATCTGGCACGGTCCGCACCAGTCTGCATAAAAATCAACCAGTACCGGAATCTCTGATTTGAGAACTTCCTCTTCAAAATTAGCACTTGTAAACTTAACTTCCATCCAAAACATCCTCCTCTCGAATTTACTTTCCTGAATTTATTTTTTCAGATTTACATTTTAGGATTTGATTCTGATGTCAAAACACCCGAGCATCTGGTTGCACGGATTGTTCCGTGTTTTGCACTCCCACAATCCTACTTAACTGGGCTTCCTGTTGTTATCGCACCGCCACAAGCTTGCATATAGGCTTCCCCTGTGCTGAGAACTTCGCCTCATACTCAGTCATAACATTACCTTCTGCCATCGGACTATGGTGCAAATCTCGCGTATATTCTGTGATACGCCATCCGGCTTCAGGTATCGCTTCCAGCGAATACGAAAACAGATCCTGATTATCTGTCTTGAACTCTACCCTGCCGTCTTTTCTAAGAATCTTGTCATATACTTCCATAAATGGCGGTGAAGTAAGTCTCCTTCTAGCATGGCGATCCTTCGGCCACGGATCGGAAAAATTCAGATAAATCCTCTCGACTTCTTCACTGCTAAAGATCTCAGCCAGCTCTCTGGCATCCTCACATAAGAAATATATATTGTTCAGATCCATCTGCTCTCTCTTACGTATCGCCTTTAAAAGAACAGTTGAATATTTCTCGATACCGACAAAATTCACATCAGGGTTTCGGGATGCCTGTTCAAGTATAAACTGACCTTTTCCCATACCAACCTCTATGCGAATCGGATTATCATTGCCAAAAATCTGCTGCCAGGTTCCCTTTTTTTCCTTTGCATCGTGAACCACATGCGGATTTTCTTCTATCATCTGCTCTGCGCCCGGTATATGGCGTAATCTCATCTTCATTCCTCCTGCTGTCTGCACAGATTACCGTGACATATGGTCTAATAGGCAATCCATGATTACTTCACGATCATTTTAACATTTATGTTTGCACTTCGCAAGTAAAGGAAATCTTTATAATTTTTTTGATGAATAATTCCGGCAACTATACTATAATGATAGCAAAGAGAGATATTCGAACGCAAATACAAAACACGTGACAGTTCGGTATCCGATTTACCAAATATAATCAGGAGGAAGGCCTATGGGAACGACATCAAATACAGGTCAAAGCACCTGGGAACAGATCCGAGGCGGAGTTCGCGAAACAGAGCGCCTGATCGGACAGAAGAATTATAATCTGGCTATGGTTAAGGCCCGCCAGACACTTGAATATATGGTCAAATGCCTCTGTGAGAGATATGGCATTCTGGAACCGGGACTTTTGGAGATGATCGACGCGCTATACGCAGCCGGAAAGATCAGCAAGACGACCTGCGAACATTATCACAAGATCCGCACCGTAGGCAATAAAGCCATTCACGAAGGTGACAACAGTGCCTACAATGCTGGCCAGGCCCATCACCTTCTGTCACAGGAAGTCTATACTTTTGCCAATGATTACAACGATAAGGGAATCTCTTCAAAAACGACAAGAAGTGCAGCAGCGAAGGCCTCCACAGGAAGGCTTCGCCAGACAGGCAGTTCATCAAGGGCCTCCACGAGAAGAGATATTTCAGGTACTCATTCAGGCAATTCCGGCACTCGCAGGAAACGTGCCTATGCCGGCGGACCGGCCTTTGAATTTCGCAGTATCATAAAGCCCTTACTTTTGATTATTATCATCATCATGCTGCTTTTGATTATCAAGATGATACATCCGGCAAATGATTCTGTGGAGGAGTCTGCAGCTGCGATCACCACCGAATCAGCAGCACCTGAGACAGAGGCCACGACAGCTACCGAAGAGGAATCTACCGTTTACCGTACTACAGACACTGTCAATGTAAGATCCACTCCATCAACAGATACCGACAGAATCGGTGTCATCGCTCCTGATACAGATATTGAATATCTGCGTGACTACGATGACAAATGGGCTGTTATCAACTACAACGGTCAGGAAGCCTATGTCTCAAGAGATTACATCAGACAGGTTTCACAGTAACGGTTTTAACTCAGTCGGGGTTATGGCTCCGACTGAGTTAAACACTTACATACTTTACACAAGAAGAAAAAGGACTGCGTCCGGAAGGGAATGGAAAACATCTCTTCCGAACGCTAATGAAGATAAATATATGAAACAAAAGAATACATACCTGGGCTGGTTTCTGGGACTAATATGTGCATTCTGCCTTATGATCGTCTTTCTGATCACTTCGGTAGAAGCTGTCGCTTACTGGACACCGAATTATTATGAAAAAGAATATTCACGCTACCATGTAGCCGATGATGTGAACATGGAGATGGATGACCTCCTTCATGTTACGGATGAGATGATGGCATATCTCAGAGGAAACAGAGACGATCTGAATATCGAAACCGTTGTCGGCGGTGAACATCGTGAATTTTTCAATGATAGAGAGAAAGCCCACATGGCAGATGTTCGGGGGCTTTTTCTTGGCGGATTGACACTTCGAAGAATATGTCTGATTCTATCCGCATTATCGGTGGCATTGCTTGCATTTTTTAAAGTCCCACTTAAAAAACAGCTTCCTAAGATGCTCTGCGCGGGGGCCGTCACTTTTCTGGTACTGGCTGGTGTGCTTGCCGGGATTATATCCACGGATTTTACGAAATATTTTATAATTTTCCACAAAATCTTCTTTACTAATGATCTCTGGCTTCTGGATCCCAGGACAGATTTGTTGATAAATATCGTACCGGAACCATTTTTCATGGATACCGCAGCCAGGATCGGAATCATGTTTTGTATCATGACAGGTGCACTATTCATCATATGTCTCGCATGCATGAGAGCCGGACGTTTTAAAAGCAATAAGCTATCACTTTTTATTATTGCACTGTTTTCGTTTTCTGTGTTTTTCACACCAATGAAAGCGATGGCCTCTACAGACTGGCCTTCTGATATTTCCATTGACTCCGATGCCGGGATCGTGATGGACGCCGACACCGGAGTTGTTTTATATGGAAAGAACATCCATGAAACTTATTCACCGGCCAGTATCACTAAGGTACTGACCGCTCTCATCGTTCTGGAACACTGTTCACTTGATGAGACGGTCACATTTTCCGAAAATGCCGTCTACAATGTGGAATCCAACAGCAGCAGTGCCGGTTATGATACCGGAGACACAGCAAGTGTAAAGGACTGTCTCTATGCACTGCTTTTAAAGTCTGCCAATGAGTCTGCCAATGCACTCGCCGAGCATGTAGCCGGTTCCTGCGATGATTTTGCAGTTCTGATGAATGAAAAAGCAACGGAGCTTGGCTGTCAGGATTCTCATTTTGCCAATCCGAGCGGTCTTAACAATGACGAACACTATGTCAGCGCTTATGACATGGCTCTTATCACGAGAGCCGCTTTCAAGAATCCGACATTTGCAAAGATAGTTGAGACAACCTACTATGAGCTGCCTCCGAACAAAAAAAATCCTGATGGTCAGGGCATCTCTCCGGGCAACAAGATGGTCAAGAAAAACTGGCCTCAGTACTATCGAAGTGATGTCCTTGGCGGCAAGACAGGTTATACTTCCATCGCCCTCAACACTCTGGTAAACGGTGCCAGACGGGGCGATACTACGCTTATAACAGTCATACTGCACAGCAGCAACACTCAATATGAAGACACAAGCCGACTGCTTGATTTCGGATTTAACAATTTTCAGTCCGTTAAAATTTCTGATTGTGATCAAACTTTCTCAAATATCGGAAATGATTTAAAAATAGGAAACATATCCGCTGACAACAAAGAATCTCTTGCAATTGATACCGACAGCCGGATCATATTACCAAAGACAGCCGACTTTTCAGAGACAACCACCACTCTCGATTATGAGATTCCTGAAGATGCCCCGGATAATACCATAGCATGTGTCAATTACATGCTGGGTGATCATACGGTAGGTCAGGCCTATCTGACTATTACAGGAAGTGAAGGCACATCCGATATTCCGGATAAGCTCTTATCACAGACCATATCCGATTTAGGAGATAATAATGAGACTTCTCTTGCGAATGGCACGGGTGAGGCTCTGCCGCTCTCCAATCCGCCGGAATCAGCTCTTTTAGGTGCTAACGCTTCAGAAAACAAGTCATTTGGACAGCTGTTTCATATTACATTCCGCATCCCTCCGGTCTTCATTGCCGCACTGACTGCCATTCTGGTTATAGCCGGATTAATAATCGTAGGCGTACGTTTTATTCAGATGCAGCAGAAAAAAGAAGAATACTCTCTGGCCGAGCGACGAAGACGCCGTGCCGAAAGGCTGCGCGACAGTGGCATGTCAGAGGCCGAATTTGACCTGATGATGCAGGATCGAAGAAATGTTATGGCCGAAAAAAGAAAAAGACGTTCGAGGAGAAAATTCAAAGCAGACAAATAAATTGTAACTGTTCTGCACCTGTGAAAATTTATTTTATGAAATTTTCACAGAGCTCAAAAAACAGAAAAAGCGGCATCAATCTGTCGCTTTTCCTGTTTTTTTCATCTTATTTCGCTCCGCACGTTTCTTTCTTGTCTCTTCTTTTTTCTGCTCGATTGCCACGGCACCGTTTTCATCAATCAGCTTGGTTGTCTTTACTGCAAAAAACGAGCCGTCATCTGATTTCTTCATCCGAATCTTGCCCTTCACATATCCATGTTCAGGACAGACTGCCAGACAAAAATAAAATTTCTGGTTGGTTGAAAACCAGCGAATCTTTTTTCTGAGTGTACGGCGGCATTTATAACAGATCATCTCTGTCACGCGTCGTTCCTTAAGTATCTCCTCCTTGGATTCATGCTGACGGGATACAAACTTTGAATATTCCGGAAATTCCAGATATATCTCATCTTCCTCCGTAACCGGTGGCTGATAATAATCTACAGAAATATATTCCATCATGCTGTAGAAATCCATCTTGCTCATGACCCGTCCGGTATAATATGCATCATCAAGTGCCCTGTGAAACGGTCTGTCTTCTTTTATATCAAGTTCTTCAACCACGGTGTCAAGCGATTCTTTCTGCTTAGTACCGTGAATCAAAGCATATATCTTCTGCAAATCGTAGTAGAAAAGCGGCAGTGGGAACTTAAGATCCATCCCATGATATACCATATTTCTCTGAAGTTCAGTCAGATCCATAGAGCCCCAGGTACAGAAACGGTAGTCATCACCGCACCAGTCCAAGAACTCCTTCATCGCTTCCACAAAATCTTTGCCTTCTGTGTCAAGCTGTTCTATCGACATATGCGTTACCTCAGATATCTTGTAATGCATCTGCCTGTATACCCTGGGCTTTATCAGGCACTGAAATTCTGATACTATCTGAAGATTTTTATTTAATTTTACGGCGCCAATCTCAATAATCTCAAACGGAAGGCGGTCCATCGAGCCATCCTTACCCACAGGGCTCTGATTCCATTCAAGATCCAACACTATATACTGTCCCATAATTTCTGTCTCTTAATACACGTGATAACATTATTGCTGCCCTTAACTTTACCACAAATCAGCCTATAAGTCTATATATGCAAGTTTTTATTGGCTGGATTCGTCTCTGCGTTACTGTTCATGTGCCACCTGGTGCACGTAAATAACGGCCTGACAGCTTAAATTTGCGGTCAGGCCGTTATTATTTATCGTCTTCGATTGAATTCTGCCTTTTCTCTTTCTTCTACTAATTCTGAATATGCTTTCGTCTTGATTGCCCTTGGGTTAGATTTTTGTTCTCGGCTCAGTTTTAAGCTCGATTTGGACGCATCGGCCAATGACTTTTCAAGTTCCTTGTAATTTAGTTTTACCCTTGTTGGCTGTTTTCTAGAATTGGCTGGTGCCCGCAAGGCTTCCATATCCATCTCATTCTTAATCGTCTGAATATCCGGATACTCTTCCAATGCCTGAAGCATAGCTACTACTGCCTGCTTGCGAAGTCGACCCACCTTAGTGTTCTGCCCGTCTATAGTTTTCCCATCTGCCGTATGTGCACGCAGATATTTGTCACAAGCTCGGTATAATGCTCCTCTCTTTTCTTCTGATGTCCCTGGATATATCGGATTATTAAGCGCATCTGCAGCATCCCTGATGCTTCGGAATGTTTCTGCATTATCCCCCTTCATATTCCATCCAAGACTTCGACCACTAATAGCAGCAAAATTTTCCAATGCATCTTTCAGTGCTTTAGCTATATCTTTTCCCCCAGCTGCTTTTAAATCATCCTGCACCTTAATGACCTGGTCCGCATAAAACTGTTCTTCACCCAGACGCTGGAATACATCTTCACCAACGTTTTCCTTCACTTCCGGCTGCTCGATCTCATTGTCATCAATCACTTCCTTTTTTTCTGAATGATCAATCACGTTGTCATCTACTTTTTCCTTCTCTTTCAGCGGCTCGTTCACGTTTTCGTCCGCTTTTTTCTCCTCTTTCGGATCCTCTTTCACGTTCTCGTCTGCTTTTTTCTCCTCTTTCAGCGGCTCGTTCACGTTTTCGTCTGTTTTTTTCTCCTCTTTCAGCGGCTCGTTCACGTTTTCGTCTGCTTTTTTCTCCTCTTTCAGCGGCTCGTTCACGTTTTCGTCTGCTTTTTTCTCCTCTTTCAGCGGCTCGTTCACGTTTTCGTCTGCTTTTTTCTCCTCTTTCAGCGGCTCGTTCACGTTTTCGTCTGCTTTTTTCTCCTCTTTCGGATCCTCTTTCACGTTCTCGTCTGCTTTTTTCTCCTCTTTCGGCTGCTCGTTCACGTTTTCGTCTGCTTTTTTCTCCGCTTTCGGCTGCTGATCATTCTTAGCCTTCACAAGAGCTCCGGCTTGTTTCACTTTGTCTTTTAATTTTTTTAGCATTCCTTTACGTGTTTCATTTATGGAAGTATTTCTTTGTGCCGGCTCAATCTCATTATTTTCTAGTACCGATTTTTCCTCTTCCTGCTTCTCTTCTTCCTGCTTTTTCTCTTTCGGTTTTTCCGCTTCCAGCTTTTCGAATTCCGATATTAACTCAGGATCATCCACACCTAAGTCGAATTTTTTTCCATGAAAAACATCAATTTTTATGTTGTCTCTCTTCTCAGGTACTTTCTTTTCGACAACTTTCTTTTCAATGCTTTCTTCTTTTGCTATTTCCTCTTTAATCGTATTGATTGTTTTTTCATCAAGTGATTCTGCACGCTTTTTTGTAAATTCTTCATATACTTTCGAAAGCCTTTTATTCTTGTAAGCTCCCGTATCCAATACTTCCTGTAAAAAATCAAACACTTGATTTGCTTTCAGATTTAATTTATCATCATCATATGTTGTAACAGGAGCATGTCCGGCAGATATAACTTGGCATAAGTTGTCAATTTGTTCAAGATCGTACTGCAATAGATTTCCATAGTTAAATTCTACAAGATCAAGTTGATTTGATATTTCTTCTATTAATTTCTTGTCGAAGCCAGTTGCCTCTTTCAGCTCCTCTTCAAGTCTTTCATTTAAGTCGTTTTTCCTATTTTTGAGATCATCGGCTGTGATTTCTTTAGCCAGGCGTTCCTCAACCTTCATATTAAACTTTTCGTCCTGGTGCTCTTTCTCGGCTTTTTCTTTATTTAAACGCTCTTCCTCTTTCTCTGCTGCTTCCTGTTTTTTTCGCTCTTCCTCTTTCTCAGCCTCTCTTCTTTTACGTGCTTCCTCTCTCTCGATTTTTAGTCTTTGACGCTCTTCCTCAGCCTCTCTTTGACGTTCTTCCTCAGCCTTTCTTTGACGCTCTTCCTCAGCCTTTCTTTGACGCTCTTCCTCAGCCTTTCTTTGACGCTCTTCCTCAGCCTTTCTTTGACGCTCTTCCTCAGCCTGTTTTTTGCGTTCTTCCTCAGCCTTTCTTTGACGTTCTTCCTCAGCCTTTCTTTGACGTTCTTCCTCAGCCTTTCTTTGACGCTCTTCCTCAGCCTTTCTTTGACGCTCTTCCTCAGCCTGTTTTTTGCGTTCTTCCTCAGCCTTTCTTTGACGTTCTTCCTCAGCCTTTCTTTGACGTTCTTCCTCAGCCTTTCTTTGACGCTCTTCCTCAGCCTTTCTTTGACGCTCTTCCTCAGCCTTTCTTTGACGTTCTTCCTCTTCCTTTCTTTGACGCTCTTCCTCTTCCTTTCTTTTGCGCTCTTCCTCTTCTTTTTGTTTTATTTTATTCTTTTCAAAAGTAACGTTAACTTTTCTATGTAATGCATTACTGGTATATTGGGCACGTGCTTTTTCTCCATCGTTTTTGAGAATTCGATCATCCCACTCGTTATATACTTTATCCAGGACTTCATTAATGTAACTAATGCCTAAACATTCTTCATCATCCACATAATAAACCATACCCTTTTCAAGTAAGAGATCATCCACACGTTGATATATCTCGAATGGGGCATTCATATTTCGAAGTAAAACTATTATATTATTATTCTCCCTGGTCAAAGGTGATCGTTTTCTCTCTCCATATTCTGCCAGAATATCATCTGCCGATGATAATTCCTCATTATATTCCTCTTTATATGCATTTTGCAATTCTTGCCAAAACTTTAAAAATTCGTCTAAATTCATCTTTCTTCCTCCATTTCGTACAATTCTCAATCTTCAAGTTCTCTTAAAACTACTCATATAATATCATAACATGTAGGACAAATGTGGGACAAAACGCAAAAATCCCATCGTTTTTTCGATGAGATTTTCACGTTTCAATTTGGATTTATGTCTTTTTTGTCTAAGCTTTTTTAGAAGTCAACTTCTGTGTCGTAGAAGCAGCAGGTAAGAAGTTTGGCCATCTGCTCCGGGTTGATAGATCTTGGGTTGGAACCTGTACAAGCATCTCCAACTGCAAGCTCTGCTACTGTAGCCAATTTATCATTGAATTCTTTCTCATCAATGATTCCGCCCTCGTAAAGCTTGATGCTCGGAGCGATATTAAGCTGCTTGTTCATCTCTTTGATCTCTTCAATCAGTGCATCAACTAATGCCTCGTCACTGTCTCCTTCAAGGCCTATGAACTTAGCGATATCTGCATAACGGGAAGCTGCCTCAGGCTCCTTGGAGTTGAACTTGATAACCTTCGGAAGATACATAGCATTGGCTGCACCGTGTACGATATGTCCGCCCGAATAAGCTGCACCTGTCTTGTGAGCCATAGAATGAACGATACCTAAAAGTGCGTTTGAGAATGCCATACCTGCCAGACACTGAGCGTTGTGCATACTTGCTCTTGCCTCTTTGTCACCGTTATATGACTTAACCAGATAGGTATGAATCATCTTGATTGCATGAAGTGCCAACGGATCGGTATAATCACAGTGAAGTGTAGATACATATGCCTCGATTGCATGAGTCATAGCGTCCATACCGGTATTGGCTGTCAGTTTCTGAGGCATCGTCTCTGCAAGATCCGGGTCAACGATAGCTACATCAGGAGTGATGTTGAAATCTGCGAGCGGATACTTGATACCCTTATGATAATCCGTGATAACGCTGAATGCCGTAACCTCGGTAGCTGTACCTGAAGTAGACGGAATAGCACAGAACTTTGCTTTGGTACGCAGTGTTGGGAAATTGAACGGAGTGATCAGATCCTCAAACTTGGTATCCGGATACTCGTAGAATGCCCACATAGCCTTCGCTGCATCGATAGGTGAACCGCCGCCGATAGCTACGATCCAGTCAGGTTCGAACTCCTGCATGAGTTTGGCACCCTTCATAACGGTCTCCACGCTTGGATCCGGCTCTACTCCCTCAAATAAAGCCACTTCCATACCCGCTTCTTTCAGATAATCTTCTACTCTCTGAAGGAAACCAAAACGCTTCATAGAACCGCCGCCAACTACAACAACTGCCTTTTTGCCTTTAAGATTCTTGAGTTCCTCAAGAGAACCTGCTCCGTGATAAAGGTCTCTCGGTAATGTAAATCTAGCCATATTGATACTTCCTCCTGTTAATTTTTTAACCACCCTATGACTAGATTATAACACTCATTCTGGTTATTTTCAACCGCTTTTGTTGTTCTTTTTTGTATTTTTTGTATATTTTTCAAAAATTTTACTTTTTGCATCCAAGCTTACTTTGAGTTTCAAAAAAAAGATTGTCCCGGTCTTGACAAACCGAGACAATCTTTCGCATCATTTCTTCATCAGTGAAGAATCCTGTTTTCTTTTTCTACTTTGATTTCGTCTGCTTTGGTTTTGTAGGCTTTGCTTTCGCATTCTTCTCTGTTTTAACATTCTGCTTTGCTTTGACCTTATTTCTTGCAGACTTTTCACTTCCCAAAATAAGCAGGTCCTGAAGTACTTCTTTTACCTTTCGAGGAGTTATTTTTTCTTTATCTATCATCATTCCTTCTATCTTCTCAGACAGATTCGGTTCATATTGCTTTATCGCGTCCAGATCTTTACAGATCTGATCGATAGTCGGATTTGCCTCAGCTTCTTTCTTAGCATCGGCTTCTAGATTTTCGATGGATGTCTTCTCGCGGTTTTCACGTACTTTGTCATCTTTCTTTTCCTGATCTGTACCATCGTTCTGACCGTATCTCCACAGACGTTCCTGTGCCTTTATGGCCTTGATTCCAAGTGCACGCTTCTTATCATTGATTTCCAGTGCGGCTACGTTATCTCTAAGTGTATCTTGCATCATGCTATAGATCTGATTAGTCACGTAACTACTTAGCTGATATGCGTTCTTCTCACCCATCTTAGCCTCATACTGAACCCTTAAAACCTTCTCGCTTTCAAATCTCTTATTACTTACCGGAGATTCTTTAACCAAATCAGAAAGCTTGGTAGCCAGATCTATACGTTTCTGATTTCTCTCTGACGGAGTCGCCCTGAAATGCATTTTGTCCAGATATCTGTCGATTGACCTGTGAAGCTTTTCCCTCTTCTTATTCAGTTCTTTATATTGATCTGAAATCTGTTTATCTCTCTTTCCGGACCTAAGCTCTACATCATCCAAATTCATCAAGCCCCGCAGTCTGGTATATTCTGAGATCAGATTATCAAGCTCGGCATACATGGTTTTAAACTTTTTGCTCCGGCTTGACTCATTGCCGCCATGTTCGATTAATCCATTTTTAATCTCACGAAGCTGTTCGAGTTCTCCCTGCTGTTCGATGGATATCGTCTCATAATTCATCGTCACATTGTGCGTCTTATACAAAATAGGATCTGTCGGTTTGATAGCATCTTTTGTCTCTGGATTATTAAAAATTTTGTTGTATACAGCTATCTTGTCACGTCTACTCACTGCCATGTTGAAAATATTTTGGGCTGTTTTTTTCTTTCCTGCTTTTTGTGATATTACCGTCTTTGGCACAAGATTATCCAGGGTAATTTGATCCCACTCATTATCTCCAACAATATGTATGTAGCCTAGTTTATTTACAATCTCTCCATTTTCTATATTAAGATCCTGAGATTTACGTCCATTTTCTATCATTCCCTTGAGTTTATTTAGACGCACCAGGGCACTTTTTTTCTGTTTCTCTTCTAACTGGTACTGATCCATGATATCTTGCAATTTTTCGTTAGTCATGGAAGTGATCGCATCGGCCATCTTTGGAGTGATGATCTTAAGTTCCTTAGCCGTAGCTAATCTCATCTTGCCACCTTCTAAAATATCGCCAAATGAGTTATCATTGTCGATTCCCACTACACCGGTTAATTTCGGATTATCAGGATCTGAAGCGTCCTGCTTTATGAAAAAGTTGCCTGAATGACGATCTGTATTGGCACACAGATAGTCGATAATCTGAAGATCAGCCAATGATGAAAGCATTTCTTTACTGTCAAATTCATTTAAATCTGCTTTCAAAAATGGATGTTCTTTAGTTAAGTACTCCAGATCCACGCTGTCAAGTTCAGCAGCATCCATAAAAACTCCTGAAACCTTCTTACCATTCCGCTCTATCGTCACACGTTTGCTTCCGGCAAGAAGCTCTGAAAATCCGAGTGCCTTTGCCACATCGGTCATGGCTCCAGCTCTCTCGGCAATGTGATCCCCAACATTAATCCCTGAACTTCCAAAAACATTCTGTGCATTTATATTTAGATACAGTGCATTTGCAAAATCATAGAAGGCTTCTCTACGATCCGGATCATCATCAAATTCTAGTCTATCCAGTTTATTCTCATAATAAGTTTTGAGTGCATTAGGATTTGTTTTTTTCCTCACTTCATCTGCTGCACGAACAATCTGATCATGTGCAACGGTTCCTCCTTCTGAGTTTAGAAGGTATTTAAAAAATTGTTCATATTCAGGATATTTTTCTATATACTTTCCATAAACCACCCGTATGCTGTCTTTTCTTTCCGGTACTGTAGTATCTGCCGTAAAAAATCCCTTATGCTTTATTCCGTCCTCATCCGTATACTCTATGGCTTCACGACTACTTAACTGATTTCCGACCGTTTTATTCTCAATATCTTCCAGCTTGATATTCTTTATCAGTTCACCGTCAAGTACTGATGCAAGCGGTGGAAGTTCGTCTAAGGAAAGTCCGCTAAGCTGTATCTCGTTATGCTTAAGAAGCTTATTTAACCTCGCATACTCTATTTGCCCTGCGTTACCTGGAAGTCGTTTCATGTCCCTGACACATTCTTGATACAGACGATGAATATTCTGATATTCATCCTTGCTCATAGGAACATAACTTCCCATGCTGTTTCGGCGTGTATAATGAGCTTCCATCTGCGACAGCAACTTCATCATATCTTTCTTAAGAAATTCTGCCGGTGCATAACGTTCTGTATCCACCTGATTCTTAAAAGCATTCCAGCTATTAAGCAAATCTTCGTACAAAGTTCCTTTGACATACTCAAATTGGGGAGACTTATCATCTAAAAGCTTAATATCTTCCTCCGGCTCTTCAGCCTGCGGATTAGCCACCTCGTCAGCTTCCTGTTTTTCAATCATATCCTGATATTTCTTCGGGTCAGCTTCATATTTCTTTCGAATATCGAGCAGAGTGGCTTCCTTATCAAGTGTATGGATTTCAAGAATATGCCACAGCTTTTCAAGCTCCTTCTTAAAAGCTTTCTTATCTTGTTGCGGGAATATATTGTCCTTTCCTTGTTTGTTGCTCATCCCCAAAGAACGATATATATTATACAATGCATCATAATCTACTTGCCTGTAGATATAATTTTCACCTGAACACATCTTGATAAAATCCAGTGCAGCATTTACCTTATCTACCATACTTCCGATAAACGAATGCAAAATCTGATCTGATTCTTTTTTCACAATTTTTTGATCTTTTGGAATTGTATACCTCATAGGCTCTCCTTTCTTGTTACACTCAAGCTAAACGGTTACAGACGCACTTCTTGATTGCTTCCATTATCTTTTTTCCATCTAACGGCTTAGTAAGATGCTCATTTATACCTGCAAGCCGGCTTTTGATTATATCATCCGCAAGTGCATTGGCAGACATCGCTATGATCGGAATCTCTCCGGCATCATGTCTTTGCATAGAACGTATTTTTCGCGTTGCATCAAGACCATTTAATCCAGGCATCATGATGTCAATCAGTATCGCATCATAATACCCCGGTTCTGACTCTTCAAACATCTTCACAGCTTCTATGCCATTGGTCGCACATTCTGTAATCAGTCCCTGATCTTCGAGTATAAATTTGGCAATTTCCATATTTAAATCGTTATCCTCCACAACAAGCACCCTCATTCCATCAAGGGAAATATTTTCCCGGATATAATGTGCACCGGAAGGTGCATTATCCGCTTTTCCTATCTTAAAAGGCATTTCCAGAGAAGCTGTGGTTCCAACTCCCTTTTCACTTTCGAGTCTTATGGTTCCATGGAGCTTGTCTGCCAGTCGCTTGGCTATGGCAAGTCCTAGTCCGGTTCCTTCATACCTTGTACGGCTGGTTTCATCCTCCTGTGCAAACATATCAAATGCCCGCTCTATAAACTCTTTGCTCATGCCGATTCCGCGATCCTTACAGACAAATGTGTACATCACAGTATCTTCATCTACCACTTTCTCAGTACACCATACGTTAATAGTACTTCCCGCAGCCGAAAACTTGATCGCATTATCCGCAAGAATGGTTAGAATCCTAGATGTATAGATTGGATTTCCTACAATATACCTGTGATTCATATTGCTCTTTTCCCAATCTATCACATATTCAATATTCTTTTCTGCTGCCTTTGCCTGCGATGTCTCATTGGTCATTCTTAACATCTCTGATATATCAAATACCGAATTACAAACCATGAAATCATCCGCTTGCAATCTGTTCATATCAAGTACATCATTGACTATGGATACCAGACATCCGGATAGTTTTTTTATATGATTCATGCATTTTCTCTGTAGATTAGCATCCTCCGGATACTGCTCCGCTATATCGATCATGCCGACTATTCCGTTGATCGGTGTGCGTATATCGTGGCTCATATTAGCCAAAAAACGTGTTTTTTCCACCGCCTCACGCTTTGCCTCATTTGTCTTTGTTACAAGCTGATATTCTCTCATTTTTTCATCGCTGATGTTTCTCACTGCACACAAGACATGGGTTACGCGCCCCTGTTCATTTCGCTTCTTAACAACCAAACGCACTTTTCGCCAGTCACCATTTTGCATACGATAATCCATGGCAATAGTTTCATCATTTTGAAGACGATCTGCAAGTGTAGAAATATCTAAAAATTTCATAAGTTCTTCAAGATATGTTCCTTCAACTATATTTTTACAATTTACATATACATTTTTGCTAAAGCTGTCCTTCCTTTTTACATTCGCCGGAAAATTCTCGTATCCAGACACCACCTCATAATAATCATCTTCAATATCTATTCTTGAAATATAGTGATAGGTTTTACCGATTGCAGATATAATCTCATTTTGAAGCCTCAGTGTATCTAAATCTTTCTTTAACTCATCATTGGCCTTTTTTAGTTTCGCATAAGCATCCAAAAGCTGCCTATGCTGTACATCTTCTTTTTCATGCTCTTTCAGGTTATCTATATAGTATTTTTTGATTAGTTTTCTGCTTGTCATTTATATCACGTCCTTTTAAAGCTTCCTTCTCCATATCATCCGTCCGCTCACTGATGATATATCGCGGTCTGTGCTTGGTCTCCATATAGATCTTTCCTATATACTGTCCTATCACGCCAAGGCTTATCAGCTGTACTCCGCCAAGTGCACACATGATGCATATCATACTGGCCCAGCCTGATACGGCGTCTCCCCTGAAATATGAAATAACTGCATAAAAAACTCCGATAAAGCTGACTATGGAAACCACGAGTCCTAAGCACGTAATCAGGCTTAGCGGTTTTATACTTAAACTTGTGATTCCGTCAAATGCAAGTGCGAGCATCTTTCTAAGCGGATAATGGCTCTCGCCAGCAATCCGTTCGTGCCTTTCATAGTAGACACTCGTGCTCTTAAAACCAACCAACGGCACCATACCTCTTAAAAACAGGTTTACTTCTCTAAACTCTGCCAGTTCATCCAGAACTCTGGATGAGATCAGCCGGTAATCTGCATGGTTGAACACCACCTCGGCTCCCATCGCGTTGAGAAGCTTATAAAAGCTCTCCGCAGTAAATCTCTTAAAAAATGTATCCGTATCCCTCTTACTTCTTACTCCATAGACAACCTCATATCCCATAAGATACTGATCTACCATATCTCCCATAGCCGCTATGTCGTCCTGGCCATCGCAGTCTATGGAGATAGTGATATCACACTTGTCTTTCGAATCCATCAGGCCTGCGAGTACCGCATTCTGATGTCCCCTGTTTCTACTTTGGCTGATTCCCGCAAAATGCTCATCTTCCTGCGACAGATTCACTATGATATCCCAGGTATTATCTTTACTTCCATCATTCACAAAAAGAATCTTACTGTCACTATCTATCTTCTCATCATCGATAAGTGTTTGTAACTCTTTCAGAAACTGTTTCGATGTGATCGGCAGAACTTCTTCCTCGTTATAGCATGGAATAATGATATACAAAGTTGGCTTCTTCATTTATTCACGCCATTTCCCTTCCACCTGACTGCTTATATCAGACAGGCTAGTTTCTCAGGATAATAATACCACAATCAAAAGGCCTTGTATAACATTTTCACCGAATTTTACGAAACCAAAGCACTATTCTTTCGCCCCACCACTATTTCAATCTAAAAATTTAAAAAATCATTAATTTTGTCCTACATTTGTCCCACTTGGCATGTTATATTAGTGTCATATAGCAGTAAAAACACCCACAAAAGCACTTAATTTACATATGTAAAATTATTTTAAGGAGGAAAATTATATGTCAGGTCATAACAATCAGGGAAATCAAGTGAATCAGGGCAATCAGGTAAATCAGGAAAATCAGGTACAGGAGAGATTGGATGAGCATTTAAGCAATTTTGAAGGTTCACTTTCAGAGCAGGATCTGCAGGCAATCAATGACTGGTCAGCGGCAGAAGAAGCAAAATACAAAACCGCAGAGCAGCAGCAGATTAATGAAATACAAGATAACGCTAAGAAAAAGAAAGACAACAAAGAGCAAGAACATAATGCTAGATTGCAGACAAAAGAAACTGCTTTAAAAGATGCACAACAAAGATATCAGAATTATCTTGACGTTAACCAGCCGATCATGGCTAATGTTGACGCCGAACTTAAAACTCTTGACAAACAGGCGGAGGAAGAAGCCGAGAAGATATTTGCCGAAAAGTCTCCGGAGATCATCAAACAATATCACGAAAAAACAGTCAATGAAAACCGTCATCTTGAACATATCAAGACAGTCGCGGAGCGCTTAAAAGAAGTTGTCGAAATAAAAAGAGAAATTGAAAAAATTGAAAAAAAACGACAGTCCTTAGAAAATTCAATCATGGAACATGATATTGATAAGCATAAAAATATCATATCATATAGTGCTGTAGAACTTAGAGACCTCACAGAGCGAAAAAAGGAACGTCAGACTGATTTTTACACAGACATGGACCAACTGACAGAAAAATGGGAACAAATCCACAAAGACCAAAATAGTTTGTCGACCAAGTTTTTCGGTTTCTTTAGCAATAGTAGAAATAAGAAGTTAGCAAGCCAGCTTAAAGAAATAGAAGCCAAAATGGCCAGTAAGTCGAAATCTTTCTCCAAAGATCAGGCAAATGCAATGATCAAAGAAAACGATTTAATTACCGCGTTTAACAAAAGTCGGGAGGACTTAGCAAACGAACTTGAACAATTAGATAAAGAAGAGAAAGCGAACAACCATCTTTTAGAGCAAAAAATGCAAACAATTGAAAAACTGAAGGAGATTTTAAACGATGAGGAGGACTTAACAAACTGGTATTCATACAAAAATGGCTCTGCAGATGAGTTAGAAAAGTGGATTCCTGAAGCAGAAAGTCGCATAAAAGAGCGCGAAGCTAACCTGATTCAAATCGAAAAGGATAAGGAAACCGCACTTTTGGATACAAAAAACCAAATATTGAAAGATTGTGCTAAGAAAAGCAAAGAAAAACATGATAAGCTAGATAAACAGAAAGACGATTTCAAGTCACGAAAGAAGGAAATGGAGCTTACAGTGAAGTCGGCAGAACAAGCCTATAATAAAGAGCTGGAAGATAAACAAAAGAGTATATCTGACATCAAAGATAAGGCTTCAAGTGATATTTCACGACTTAAAATAGCAACTGTGGATAAAACTAGGGCACTAAATACTGATAAGATACAGATAGCAAATCGAATGAAAAAGTATGCCCTGCTTTCACGGGCTATCAATGATTTAAGGACAAGCCATAAAAAAGTCGGTTCAAACTCCGCTGAATTCAATACCATGGTTGAAGCCTTAGAGACCTTCTCAAATTCCATTAAAGACCCTGCTGCCAAACAGACTGATCTGGACCAGAGCTGTATCAATGCCATCAACGCATGCCAGAGTTACGTAGATAAGAGAAGTCATGATACTTTTAGTTCTATGCGTTCCAAACACGGTAAGTACAGAATTGACCGTGCAAATTCTATCTGCCTTGCGCTCCAGAACTTTAGCCCTGCAGTGACTGCCTCTATAAATCCGCAGATTGAAAATACCAATACCCGCGAAAGAGTATCTTTTACAGATAACACTAACCAGAGGATGGTAAAATCAAGCACAAGAACTTCACAGAAACCATTGGAAAGAACGAAATAAAACAGGATAATATAACAATGTAAATAGAATATATGGAGGATAAAAATATGCCGAATGATGTACAGGAGACAAATGTATATGCAGTACATAAATTTGCTAAAGATGAAAACCAACAAAATCAAATGATGACGGATCTGAAAAATCGTATACAAAAATTGGAAGATACCGGAAAATTACCGAAGGGATATGGTGATCAGACATTACCCTACGTAGAATCTATAGCAATTAAAAATATCCATTTGTCCGATATGGATCAAGATGGATGGTGGACTTCTAAGTACGATTATTGCAGAGGTGTCGAGTCTTTCATGAAAAAAATAGGATTCTCTAAAGAATACGACAGACGACGTTTCGGCAAATGGGAATTCAGCGATTGGAGCAAAGAGGGATTCAGTTTCTTGTATGCTATCGTGGAACAGGCGGAAAAAGGAAAAGATCTGTCTGACAACGACAAAATCACTGAATTTTATAAAAAAGAATTTGAACCAAACTATGTTCCCAATATAGAGTTCAGAAAAAAGAAGGAAGAAGAAGAAAAAAAATTTGACGAGTGGGTTGAATACAGAAAGGAACAAGCAAGACTCAAAGACGAAGAACAAAAGAAAATCAGGGCATTTAATGCTAAGGTAGCTAAATATGCAAAAGACTACCAATCGATGCTTGAAGAACAAGAGAATGCTCTTAGCAATTATTCTTATGTCCATGCAAGTATGGCAGATACGGGTGATTGGGAAATAAATGATTCTACTTCGTTGAATCAAGCCAAATTTTACGATAAACACCTCGCTAACTCAAGAGCCAAGTTAGACGAGGTCCTTAAACAATTTGATAAAGAAGCTAAGATGGAAGCCCAGATGAAGGCAGACACTGAAACAGAAAGAATTTTACAGGAGGCAAAAAGTTTTCACTACATTAAAGGCATGGACCTGCGCTATGACATCCGCAGCCGTGATGATGAGATCAAACATACTATAGATAAACTGTGCACGAAATTAAGCCATGCAGACACTAATGTTTACATTGAAAGAGATAACTATGATTTTACATTTAAAAAGCAGCTAAAGGCATATGAAGCTATCAGAAATAATGTACTGACCCCAGAGAAGGACGAACAAACGAAAAAGCTGTATGAGGAATTTAAAGAGTATCACAAGACCCATCTTGAACACCAGACACATAGTTATGAGATTATGGTAGAAACATTTGATCAACTCGAAAAATTAAAAGCGATTTCTCCGAAAGTTGCTGAATATGTGAATGAACGCTCTGCTTTCGTCAGACGGCTTTTTGTGAAATATCAAGATTGGAAACGTGATTATGAGAAGCAGATGGATGATCACGAAAAATTACTAGCAGAGAACATTGACAATTATAAACGCCTGACAACAGAGTTTGATGAGAAATGGAATAAGACAACCGAAGAACTCAAAAACCTCATCAAAGAGGGCTATGATCTGGAAAATAATGTTGAAAATCAGCTGATACAGGAACATGGTGGCACCAACCGGTTAGTAGGTGTCACGCCAAAGACTCTGGAAACTTTTTTAAGCACACATGAAGTTTATAAAAAGAATCTGGGTTCAAAAAGAGAAGAAATCCTCCAAAAAACGGCTCAGGCACTTAGACTTTTAGATGAACGCGATGATCTGATAAAGAAGACCGGTGATGAATCTCTTAAGACGAAATATGATCTGAGTACAATCGAATATACCGGAACTAAAGTGAAAGGAGGGATACTTAAGGTATCTAAGGAAGTTCAATCAGCTCTTACACAGGAACAGCAAGAAGTTGACAGCTATTCAAGAGATGCAAAGAAGGTAGCATCTGAGTACTATGCAGATTTACTCGAAGAAAAAAGATATGAGGCATTACTTAGGAAACAAGCTGAAAGACTGGAAAGAGAAGCTGAGATCGAAAGACAGCGTATCGAACGCGAAATGCAGGCAGTTGAAGACGAATGCAGACGTATAGATGAAGAACTAGACAGAACCAGAGAACAACGCTACAGAAACGAAGATACTGCCAAATACCTGGACAATATGGTGGACGGTCTCGACAGAAAACAGCAGGCTGACATATTGGAGGCGTATGGTCTTGATAAAGATGAGCGCGAGAAATTTTTAAATGGTCAGAAACATCTTCTCAGTTTCTTAAAAGAGCAGGAAGATAACAAACAAAATTCCAATGAAAACACTGCAGAAAATGTTGAAAAGAATGTACTTGTAAATACGGCTAATACAAACGCCCCTGCGAATAAGTCGGCTGGCAATAAAGATCTGACCGTAGCTTTAGCCACAAGACAGGCATTGCTTAATCAAATTAATAAAAATAGCGACGAGCTGTATCAGAATCTGGTAAAACGCTATAATTTAGTCCGAACCGGAAACTACAGCGAAGAGCAGAAAAATAATTACTATAAGGATTTTGAAAAAGAGATTGAAGAAGCTAAAAATTCTGACAGGCTGAATCGCGGAAAACTCAATATGTCAGAAAAAGTATGCAACATTCTTGCACTTGGACAAAAAGTTCATCTACCGGTATTTGAAAAAGATAACCTTACCGTACTGAGTGATGCGATCAAGAGCCGGGAAGCAGTTGTAGCAGCCTCCGTTCAAGCGGCAGAACTGGAAGAAAAGTTAGTAGCAGAAAGAGAACAATTTGAAAGTGAAAAAAATAGTGCCCTTAACGAACTTTCAAGACTTATTCAAGAATCTAAAAAGGCAGATGAAGCCATTACTATACTCAGAGAAAATGTAAATACGCTTATAAATACGGCCAAACCTACTGTGATAAATAATTATCAAAAAGATTACTATAATCCGAGAAAGAATGGCTTAGATGAATTTAAGAAAAAGCTAAGTCAGCACCAGCTCTCACAGAGTGGTAACCTCGAAAAGATGGATGAGCTCAGAGAGAAGCTTGAAAAAATGGCTGCTCAGGCTAAAGATCCGGATATAAAGGATCAGATCAACGAAGTATTGAAGCAGCACGATGGTATTGTAAGCAGGAGTTATGGCATTATGGGATACGATCTGGATGTAAGCCTTGATAATGCACTGGAAGAACTGACTATAGATGAGAGAACAACAAAGAACCAGAATCTTTCGGACAAGATCTCTAAAGCTGAAGAATTTGCAAAAAAATGGCTGGATGACTACGAGCAGACATTTTCTACCGAAGAACCATCAAAACAGATTAAGGCTCTTCAAGAACTCAAGAAAAAATATGAAGATAATAAATCAGTTATACCTGCTGTAAAAATAGTAAAGACAACACTAAATAACAATGAAAAATTTCTAAATCAGCACGACATGACGAAAGATGTAAGAGATGTTGTCACCCAACAGTATAATGATCTAGGAGACCAGTATGACAGAACGATAAAAAATCTGGACCAAGTATCTAAGTATGCAGATGAAATCGATTCTCTGATTGAATCAATCGGATATGAGAAGAAAATCAATGATATCAGAATCAGTTTAAAAAATGAATACGATTCATTTAAACAACTTAACAATTATAAAGACACAAAAAATCGTACCGCAAGTCAGTTTCAGAATGAAATGAATACGTATATGGCTATTTCTCTTGATAAACTGAAAAAGGGCAACTACAGTGACGAGGAGCGGCGAGAAGCACCAGCACAGTTCCTCCAAACATCACTCGATTACCTGAATCATTTAAATAACCAAATGGAAAGTACGGATACCAGAGAGGCATTACGTGCTTATCAGGAAAAAGGTGTGCTTATAAACACATTTAAGAAGATGATACAATTGCCTGAGTTCTATGCTGACGCTGACCTTGACGAGGCACTCAATAAGGAAGAAGAAAGAAGCACCTCTGACAGACAGAAAGCTGAATCTGCAGTAGAGAAATTACGCAAAGAAAATGCTGAAAGAGATCAAAAGTTCAAAAAGGACGTTGAAAACCTCAAAAACTACGTAAAAGATAAGGTAAATTTGATTAATGATGAATTTAAGAAAACAGATAATTTAGAGTCATTTGATGATGAATTTGACATAGCGGAAAAGGAAGCAATCGAGCAGAGCAAGAATGCAACTGAGCTAGCAAAAAACAAGCAGTCCGAAGCAAATTCAGCTTTCGAAAACGCGAAAGACAAAAAATTTGCAGATGACCCGACTGTCATAGCCGCGAATGAAACGGTAAAAACAGAATTAACAGCCAATGAGACTGCTATCATGAACGAAATATCCGATTTAGGAAAACGTCGGAAAACTCTTAGTGCCGAACTGGGAGCTGCAAAGAGGACCTTTAATACTAATGTTAGTGAAAAAAATGATCTGAAAAGCTATGTCAAACAAGAGAATAATGCTCTTAGCTTTGTCGATAACAAGGTTGACGAGCTCAAGAAAAAAGTTGAGGATTCAAAAACAAAAGATGATAACGAAGAAATAAAAGGTCTCAAAGAAGTGGTAAAAACCTTTGACAGCCAAATGTATTTTGAAGCGAAGTTTGGCGAGGATAATAAGAACCTGCACAATAACCTGGAATCTCTGCATACAAGAGCCATAAATAGGAATAATGAGATTAACGAATCACATGCAGCTGTCCTTGATAAACAGAATCAGATTAAACAGAATCTCACTGGTGAAAAGGATGCCTACGATAAGCTTATAAAAGAATTCACCGAGGCAAGCAACAAACAGAAAAAACTGTGTGCAGAGCTTGATGTAAAACAGCGCGAGGCTGCAACCAGACGAGCTATTAAAGAAACATTTGATGCAATCAAGGATTCTAAAGACAAGGGAATCGGATCTCACGAAAAATTCCGTAATTTTAAGAATGCAATGCAGGAATATCTTAATGTTTACCCAGACGGACATCTAGCCGAGAATCTTTCACCAGCTGAGGCAAAGATTCTGGGAGACAACGCATACAAGTCCTGTATCGAATATGTGAACCGTCACCTTAAGACAAACAAAGGACTGCAGTACATAGATCACCAGCGAACTGATGATGGTGCCCTCAGAAAACAGGGAACCGTAAGAATACTGGAACTTATGAAAGAACTTCCGGAGTTTAAGAACCGCTTTGAACTCACCGCAGAGAATAATCAGATTGACGAAGTTGCCCCTGCACCAAAGGATAAGGCCAATAGCAAAAAAGAAGATAAAAGAGTCAAGATAAACTTCAGTCAGCTGAAAAATTCTCTGGGAGAAAACGCAAAGTCAGTGAAGGCTAAAAAGAAAGAAGATTATCAAAAAAATGCTTATGCAGATCTAAATGAAGCTATAAATAACAAAAAAGGAGGTAAGGAAAATACAGGAAAAAAACATTAAAATATTTCACTTCGCTGTGATCGTTTACAATCTTCGGTAATACAAATAAAACATCGGAGCCGTAGTACATACCGCAATGGTATCTGCAATCGGCTCCGCAAGATATACACCCATTACTGAGCCAGTCATAAGATGCGGCAATATAAAGATCAACGGGATAAGTATGATGATTTTGCGCCAGATGGTAAGAAATATCGCCTTTGGTGCCTGATCTAATGCTACAAAGCTATACTGGCATGCAACCTGTATGCCATAAATAAAAAGCATAGCCAGATAAATCCTCATACTTTTTCCCGTATAACTGATCAAAGTCGTATCACTTGTAAAAATAGAAGCAACCAAAGCCGGTGCACTCATACATACAAGCCAGATAAGACTTGAACCACTGACGCAGCATAAGAGCAACAATCGGAATGTTTTCTTAACTCTTAAGATATTACCGGTACCCAGATTAAAGCTTAACAACGGCTGTGCTCCCTGCACCAGTCCCGGCAAAAGCAACATGACAAACTGCATGACACTGTTAAGGATACTCATGGAGGCTACGGCCATATCTCCACCATGCTTTTGAAGTGATGTGTTAAAGCTTATAGCTACCATATTTTCTGTCAGCTGCATCAGGGCCGGTGAAGTTCCAAGCAATATACAGGACCAAATAAGTTCTCCGTCAAAGCGAATATTTCTTAAGTGCAGATGCAATCTGCTATTACTCGTTGTGAGATAACGAACTACAAAACACGCTGATATGCCTTGTGAAATAATAGTTGCAAGTGCTGCTCCTTTTACGCCCATTCCAAAGCCATTTATAAACAAGGCGTCTAGAATGATATTTGAGACAGCACCAACAGCTACATTGCACATGCTTATCAGCGTTTTTCCCTGTGCCGTTATAAAAGCATTTAGTCCCAGTGTAAGCTGTGTAAATAACGTGCCAAGGCAATAAATATTTATGTAATCAGTTGCATATATGATTGTGTCACTGCTTGCTCCAAATAACATCAATATAGGTCTTCCAAATATCATCATGATACCAGTCAACATCACTGACAATATAATCAAAAGCCATGTGCAACATCCCATAACTTTCTCTGCCTGCTCATTATCACCTTTTCCCATATAGATTGATGCTTTCGGTGCACCTCCCATACTAACTAAAGCCGCAAATGCTGAGATAGCCAAGATCACAGGTGCTGTCACTCCAACACCTGCCAGAGCCTGACCTCCCACATCAGGAATACGCCCAATAAACATCTTATCGACCAGATTGTATAATATATTGATTAGCTGTGCTGCCACAGCCGGAAGTGCAAGTCTTAAAAAAGCCCTTGATAATGGCATATCTTCAAGCAAATCATCATCTTTTTTCATAGCTATCCCACCTCTACAAAAGGCGTGGGAACTGCAGTGCCCACACCTTTTTTTATTGTTATAACTGTTTATTACAACACTTTCTTGTTGCCTGCTCCCGGAGTAGTTACAATTACCTTCTCCGGTGTGATGATCAGGGCTCCCTTGGCAGTAGCCGCACCATTAAACATTTTCTCTACCATAGCTTTGAAAGTATCTACTACGGCACCTGATGTAACATACTCTGCTACACCCTTTACCTGATATCCTTCCAGATTATTGGCATCATAAACAGAGATTGCAATTTTTCCGTTATTTGCCTGAATATTGCGAATAGTTGTCTCAAGGAAAACATCTCCAACCACTAATTTACCATCCTCAGTCACGTCCTTAAATGCCACCGGAACTACGTTAGGCTCTCCGTTTGCACATGTTGCCAGCTCCCACACGCCATTTTTCAGAAGATTAATAACAGCTTCGTTCATCATATTCACTACCTCCAAAATCGAATTCAAGTTTCGCTTCATCAAGCTATATTTAGCATAATCTCTTTACTTTAGGATGAAAAGATATGAGCAAATTTATGAGCTGCTATTAAATTTAATAGTATAACATTTTATTTAAGGGAAGGCTGATTCTTGACTGGCGAAATTTTATCAGATTTTTCCGGCTTTTCCAGCTTGAGAGTACGTTTTGATGTCTCCGGTGCCTCCTTTGTCTTCGGTTTGAGCAACTGGTCAATCTCGGCCTTACTCATAGGCACTCTTTTGATTCCTTCCTTATATTTTCGACTCTGCTTTATTTTTTTCTCGGTATCTTCTATATTCTCATTTACATCATCAAACGTCTTACGATAGTTCTGCATTCTTGCAAGAATCGCTTTTGCATCCCGGGCATTCTGGTAACGGGTGCGTCCTGTACTTCCCGGCAGCATATGATACCATTTCTTACTCTCTGCGTAAGTAATATACTCGTCAATTTTACTTGTCACATCTCCAATTTTTTCATTCAATTCCTGCAGATCTGTTCCGCGGAACGTTTCAAAGAAATTACCCTTACCTGTCTGTCGAATAGACTCAATCGCTGTCATCATCGCTGTATATTTGTCTGAATTATGCCTGGATGTGGTATCTTCCAAAATATCTACTGTCAATTTCAGGTTTTGAGAAGCCGTGTATAGATTTTGACTTATCCTATCCCTATCTGTTTCTAACTGTTTAATCGTATTTTTCTTTTTTGCAATCTCATGATTGAACTCCTGTATTTTCTTGTTATTATTGTCGAATATCTTGCTTCCTTCCATGTATGGAGCAAGCAGCGAAGATTTGAAAAACTTTTGATTGTCATTCAGCAACTTCTTCTTACCAGGATCTTTTCCACTTGTTTTGCGAATCGCCCGCACTGTTTTAGTAAAAGGCGTTGGATTCTTTCCGTCTTTCGTCAGAGCATGCATGGCATCCTTCGCTTTATCCTCGATCTGTTTCCTTGCTTCTTCGTGATACTTGTTCCTCAGATCTTTTCCGGTAATATCATCATAAAGTTTATAATACTCGATTGCCTGATTGATTGCCGGCTCATAAGCATTGTTGTTAAGATCTCGATCCTTATCATCAATCAAAAGTTTTCCATTCGCACTGGCAAGAGATTCCAACGTTCGCTTTCTCAGATACTTGTGAAGTGCTGTGGCATTCTGTTCCTTCTTAAGTTCCTCGATCACGCTGTCATAAAGCTTCTGATCATATGCTTCCCTTTCCAGTTTTGCATTAGCTTTCAGATCCAACAGATTTTCAACAAATTCATCCAATTTTTGTACTTTTTCCGGTTTATTCGTATTTTTATCCGGGGCATATCCGTTAAATTCTCCGACTTCAACATCTTTAACTTCTTCAAATGCCTTTAAGATGTCATTAACATTTTTCCCGCTGAACACAATTGGTTTCGCTTTCACTGCTTGATCCGCTTGCTTTTTGTTCTTTTTATTAGCATTCAGATTATTTGTATTTCTTTCCGCCAAACCGGTTTCTATCAGTATATTCTGAAACTCCTCGGCATCCTCTACAACCAGTCTTGAATAGTCATTTTTCAAGTCTTTATTAGAAAGAAAACTTGTATCAAGACCTTTTGCAAACTTCATCCAGCTTTTTATCTGAATTTCATTTATATTTTTATTTTGCTGTGCCTCTTGTTTCTTCAGTACGTTCTGCTGGTTTTTATAGATTTTTCGAGTTCTTGGATCATGCATCATTTCTGACATTTCAAACTTCACCGGTTTCAACGCCCGTGAAGCAAAGTTAAAGTATTGGATTTCCTCTTTATTATCCAACTCTTCCAGAAATTTTGCTCTTTCCTCTTCAAATATCCTGATCATTTCGGGTTTTGGGAACGCAAGTCCGTACGCTACAGCTCCGGACTTTTCCATTGCTTTATTCAAATCCTCAGCGACTGCTTCATTCAAGGATGACTCCAGTATCCTCCAGTATTTTCCTGCGTCAGTTTCAGCAATGAAATGTTCCTGATACCACTCATCGCTGTGATTCGGATTCTTACGGGCATATTCCATAAATGGTTTGTCGATCTTGTTATGCAGAAATGCCGCAACTTCTCTCATACGTTTTCTGCCTTCTTCGAGATCAATTTCCCATTTTTCCCCGATCGGTGTTAAGAATTCATTTAAAAGGCCATATTCCGAGATAACGCCCAATCCTTCTACCATATTAAAAGCTGCGTAATCCAGTATATGTTTTATCCGCTCATCTCCCTCTTTATTCTGAAGCTGTTTCTTATAGTCCTCAAATACCTGTTTCTTCAGAGCAGTCATCTTTTTTTTGGCTTTTGCTCTTTCCTCATTAGACATTTCCAGCTTTAATCTCGGTATTTTTTCATTTCTGACTGGCTTTTTCGCTTCCTTAAGCACCTGGTTTTCCTTCGCCGGTTCTTTTTTCTTCTCCGAAAGCTCCAGCATTTCGTCTAATTTTTTCATACAAAGATCGACATACTCATCCAACACATCTAACAGCGGCTTACTCTCAGACTTCTGACGTAATTCCTGCGGTGTCACTCCGCTGAATTGAACCAAATGAACCGCAGCACCTGTGATAAGACTAATTTTCATCTTCTTCGCGTTTCTGAGTTCCATCACTCTGGACAGAGAACCTCTATCAGCTGTCAATGCTTCATAAGTTTCGTCGTCAATTACATTTCTGTCCTTTAAAAGTTTTGCTTTTTCCAGCAGTTGTTTTCTTTTATCGTTTATATCTGGCATCTCTCATATCCTCCTGGTTTCATTTTTTATTTCTTTTATTTTTCTGTCTTAATTATACAAGGTACAGTAGGACAAATGTTGGACAAAAAACGCTCTTTTTTATTTTTTCATTCCCTTATTCTTTATCTGGTTTTTTCTGTCTTCTAGATCTGCATACGGCTGCTGACGATTGATTTTGGATTTCGATGCAAGGCTGCTCTTTAACTGGTCGAAGTTAATCCGCTCCCGCTGATGTTTATCCTGTTTCTGTTTTTCTTCCTGTGCCATCTCCTGCAGTTCGACAATATCCTGAAGTTCCGGCTTATCTTTAAATTCTGGAAGCTTTTTCATGTTTTCCAGGATCTGGACAACAGCCTGCTTACGCAGGATTCCTTCTGTTGTTCCCTGTCCGTCCAGGCTGCTTCCATTCTTGCCGGTTTCCAGATGACTTTTTAAATAATCCAGACATGCCGCATATGCCTCGTCTGCAAATTTCTGTTTATCCACTGCAGGCATTCTGATTGCACCGTCCTCTTTTTCCTCCGTGAACGCATTCTCGTATGTCTGCAGCCAACCCATCATATTTGCAAATTTTGTATGTTTCTTCAGGATATTCCGATCCTTTGTATCCTTAACTGCACGATAAGCAGCGAAAATTTCTTTTCTGGTATCCCTCTCCTGTGCTAAGCGTTTTCGCTCTTCCTCCTCTTTTGCAATCCGTTGTCTTTCTGCTTCTTCTTCCAGGCGTTTTTTTTCTGCCGCTGCTGCTTCTTCCCGGCGTTTTCTTTCCGCCTCTTCTTCCTGACGTTTCTTTTCTGCCGCTGCCTCCTCTGCCAGGCGTTTTTTCTCTGCCTCCTCCTCAAGGCGTTTTCTTTCTGCTTCTTCCGCTTTTCTCTTCTCTTCTACTTCCTTCTGATACTTCTCGGTTACCGTTTTTAACCGTTCTTCTCTGTTTTTATCCCTGACCGCTTTATGTTGCTCCCTGTCTGCTCTCCTATCGTGTGCATCTTCCACTAGATCCAGGCGTTCATCCTTCACAAAATCCTGCATATATTGCGGCAATTTCTGGATTTCCTGATCGATAGCTCTCGATAAACGATCGTTTTCTTTTTCCCACGAGGTTCTCTGCTCAATCAGCGTCTCGAATTCATCCATAGATTCTTTGGTAGGCATATGGATAGCTGCATATTCTAATTTTTCCCTATCTGCCTGCATCCAATATCCAAAACGGGTATAACTACGAATTCCCAGAATTCTGGCACTTGTCTTCGCCAGTGTTTCCGCCCATTCTAAGGCACCTTCCGGATTCTGCTCATATTGCTTTTGTGCATCTTCCATTTCGTTCTTGATTTCGGATAAAGATGTGTTCTTATCCGACAGCCAGTCTTTTAATTCACTTTTAAGCTTTTCATATTCCTGTACCTTCTTCTCGGCTTCCTTCCTCGCTCTTTCTTCCTCTTCCTCCCGCTCTCGTTTGTCGCGTTCTTCTCGTTCCTTTTTTTCTCTCTCTAGTCTCTGATGGTAAATTTCCCTGCGTCTTTTTACCTCTTCCCGATACTCTTCTGACCAGTTCTTTTCTGCTTCCAGCTTGGCTGCTCTTTTCTTCTCACGTTCCGCTTCTTTAACAGCCACCTCCGACTCATACTTCAAGTACGCGCGCACGCCCTTAGAGTTTTTATCGACCTGTTCCTTCAGGTATTTCAATTCTTTTTGTTCCTCATGGCGTTCTCTGGCTTCTTTTTTATCTGCTTTATCCTCTTCTTCAAATCGTTTCTCAAATTCTGCCTGTCTCTTCTTCTCCGCCTCTTCTTCGGCTTTTTTCTGTTCCTCCAGTCTGCGGGCTTCTTTCTCAAGTTCTTCTTTTTCGCTTTCCTGCTTTCTTACCCGCTTTCTTTCCTCTTTTTTTACATCTTTAACTGCCTTGACAAATCTATCTGCATTTTCTTCTACTTCATAATAGTTATCACTAAAGGCATATGCTTCACCAAACCATTCCTCAGCTATGTCCGCAAACTGTTTCCCCCAGTTGTCTTCGAGAATCAGCTTCTTATCTTCCGGATCGATCTTATGGTCTAATTTCCCGGAACGGATAATGTTCTTTATATTTTCATAAGTATCCAAGGCAACACAGCTTTTCTCCACGGCTTCTTTGATATCATTGCACGTCCCATCTACCCTTACCGGAATTGCAAGAAATGTTTCTCCATCAGGGAAATCATACTTTTTATACTCCTCCGGATATTCTTTCATATAGATATTTCTCAATTCGTTCCAAAATTCAATAAATTTTATTACGTTCTCTGGCATACTGCTTTCCCCTTCCTGGAATCTTATTTTCTTTATCTTACCATACCGTGATGGACAAATGTGGGACATTGCAATTCCGTCCTAATTCTAGCATTATTATACGCAATTATCTGATAATTGTAAACCGCAGCCACTATGTTGATGCTATATTTTGTCCTACATTTGTC